>NZ_JAVRKK010000004.1:0-55163 GCF_031962545.1 Candidatus Igneacidithiobacillus taiwanensis | reverse complement strand
TACAACGCCGAACGGCCACACCATCGACTCGGACAGAAACCACCGCTATCCTTCCTCCTCCAACATCTACCACAGTGCCAAAGGTGGTGGACGCATACACAATGTTGCCTTTTCTCCAGTTCTTTCTATAGAATGGAGCATTCGCGGGTGTAGTTCAATGGTAGAACCTGAGCTTCCCAAGCTCATGACGTGGGTTCGATTCCCATCACCCGCTCCAATTTTTGCCGCCTATCAAAACAGCGGCTTCTCCAAACGGCCCAAAATCTCATCTACCCGGCGCTTCACCTCGGCATCCATACGGATGGGCGTGCCCCATTCCCGCTGCGTTTCGCCCGGCAGTTTGTTGGTGGCATCGAAGCCGATCTTGCCCCCGAGCCCCGCTACCGGCGAGGCAAAATCGAGGTAATCGATAGGGGTGTTCTCTACCAGTAGCGTGTCGCGCACCGGATCCATCCGTGTCGTCATCGCCCAGATGACGTCTGCCCAACTGCGGGCATCGATGTCTTCGTCTACGACGATGATGAATTTGGTGTACATGAATTGGCGCAAAAAGCCCCAAACCCCAAACATGACCCGCTTGGCGTGGCCGGGATATCCCTTGCGGATGCGTACCACCGCCAAACGGTAGGAGCAGCCCTCCGGCGGCAGATAAAAATCGAGAATTTCTGGGTACTGCTTCTGCAACAGGGGCACAAATACTTCGTTGAGCGCCACCCCAAGAATGGCTGGCTCATCCGGGGGGCGGCCGGTAAAGGTGCTGTGGTAGATGGGATGCTGGCGATGGGTGAGGCGCTCGATGGTGAGCACCGGAAAACGCTCGGTCTCGTTGTAGTAGCCGGTGTGGTCGCCAAAAGGCCCCTCTACGGCAAAATCATCGGGGTAGATGTGCCCCTCGAGGACCAACTCCGCGCGTGCCGGGACCTGCAAGGGCACGGATACGGCAGACGCCAATTCCGTGCGGCTGCCGCGCAGGAGCCCGGCAAACTGATGCTCCGAGATGGTGTCGGGAATCGGAATGACGGCGGCGAGGATAGTAGCGGGGTCGGCACCAAAGGCCACTGCCACCGGAAAGGGCTCGCCAGGATGCTGCCGCTGGAACTCCCGCAGGTCCTGCGCCCCACCCCGATGCGCCAGCCAGCGCATGATGATGCGATTGGGGCCGATCAACTGCTGCCGATAGATACCCATGTTCGCGCGCTTTTTGAGCGGCCCCTTGGTGATGGTCAGCCCCCAGGTGAGCAGTGGTCCTACGTCCCCTGGCCAGCAAGTCTGGATCGGCCAGCGTTCGAGATCGATTTCCTTGCCCTGCAAAACTACCTCTTGGCAAGGAGGACGCGACAGGGTGGTCGGTGCCATGTGCAACACCTTGCGCAAGGTCGGCAGTTTGGCCCAAAGATCGCGCAGCCCCTTGGGCGGGTCGGGCTCCTTGAGGTAGGCGAGCAAGCGACCGATATTGCGCAAATCTTCCAATGACTCGCCGCCCATGCCGCGCGCCACCCGCGCCGTGGTCCCAAAGAGATTGCCAAGCACCGGAATTTCGTAGCCCTGGGGATTTTCAAAGAGGATGGCGGGGCCCCCGGCGCGCAAGCTACGGTCGCAGATTTCCGTCATTTCGAGGCGCGGCGAGATGGGTTCGCGCAGGCGCCGGAGTTCGCCGCGAGACTCCAGGTCGGCCAAGAAGGCGCGTAGATCGATATAGCTCATGGCTCGATAGTAGCGGAACTGGGCGGCTCTTGTCGCTCCTCGGCGAGGAGATGCTGCACGATGGCGCCGGCGAGGTGGATACCGAAGAGCGCAGGCATGTAGGAAATGGTGCCGTTGACCGTTTTTGGTCGACCGCCGGGGCCTTGATCCGGCGCCTCTCGGGGTGCTGGTGGCCGCGGACGCTCGCGGGAATACACCGCCCAAAGATCGAGGCTGGCACCGGCATGGCGCAGCAGGCCGCGTAACTCCCGCGCCAAGGGGCAACCCTCGGTTTGGTTGAGGCGGGCCACGCGCACCTGACTCGGGTCGAGGCGATTGCCGGCGCCCATGCTCGAAAAAATGCGCATTCCCAGCGTTTGTGCGGCGCGGATCAGGGCGGCCTTGCAGGCAATGGCGTCGATGCAATCCGCCAACACCGTCGCGCCGCTGGCGGCCAATAGGGCATGCACATTGTCGGCCTGCAGAAAGACTTGCTGGGCATCGATCTGGCAGTTGGGGGCAATATCCGCTATCCGCTCGGCCATGACTTCGACTTTTGGCCGCCCCAAGGTGCTATGCAGTGCGACCAGTTGACGATTGAGATTACTCATCCCAACGCAATCGTGGTCCACCAAGGTCAGGCGCCCAACACCAGCGCGGGCGAGGTTTTCCGCCACGTAGGCACCAACGCCACCGAGCCCGGCCAGGAACACATGGCTCGCGGCCAAGCGGGAAATTCCCGCATCACCCAGCAAAATTTGGGTACGAATCAGGGCTTCGTCCAGCACAGCTCTCGCTCCAAACGGGGAAAGGCGATCAGGGTATTCTTTACCGTAATTTCTGCAAGTTTCTCCGGGGCAATGGCGAGCAACTCGGCCACTGCGGCGAGAATTTCGCGGAGATAGGCGGGCTCATTGCGCTGCTGCGGGTGGGCCGCGGGAGGCTGAAAGGGGGCGTCGGTCTCGAGCACCAGGGCCTCGAGGGGCAAGGCTTGGAGTACCCGTCGCAAGCGGGCCGCCCGCGGGTGCGTGACGGTACCGCCAACCCCCAAATGCAGTCCTAGGTCGAGGGCTTTTCGCGCCTGCTCCCAACTACCGGAAAAGCTGTGCCAGACCCCGCGCAGCGGCGCCCAAGCGCGCAGGGCCTGCAGGAGATCTTCGCTTGCCCGTCGGGCATGCAGAATTACTGGTAATTCAAGCTCCTGCGCTAGGTCGAGCTGGCGCCCGAGGACCGTGAGTTGGAGCTCCAGGGGCGGCGCGTCCTCGCCGCGGTCGAGGCCAATCTCGCCCAGAGCAACGGCCTTGGCGAGGAGAGTTGGCAATCGGCCCCAGTCCTGTTCCGAAAGCTCTCCCAAGTACAGGGGATGCACGCCGTAGGCGGCAGCAACACCCGCCGCCGACTCTGCCAAGTCTTGCAACCGGCTCCAGTTGCGAGGGCTGTAGGCGGGGACCACCCAGGCGTCGACACCGGCAGTACGTGACCGCTCCAAAACCGCGGCACGATCGCTGGCAAATGCTTCATGATCGAGATGGCAGTGGCTATCTATAAGCAAATTCTACGCCCATCCATTTGACAAGATACCGATTGGTTGGTAATACATGCGCCATGAACGCTGTACAACCTATCGCCACTCGAAAGACCCGAAATCCGGAGCAGACCCGTACCGATCTGCTCGCGGCGGCCTACAACGAAATTTTGGAAAGCGGTTTCCAAGCAGCGAGTTTGGATCGCATTCTCGCCAAAACTTCGGTCAGTAAAGGCGCACTTTACCATCATTTTGGCACCAAGCAGGAACTCGGCTTGGCGGTGGTGGAAGACGTGATCGCGCCGCAGCTCAGTGAGCGCTGGTTCACGCCGCTACAGCAGAGCAGCGATCCCATCGCCTGCCTACAGCAACTGTTGGCGGAAAAGATTGCCGCCGCCGACGAGCGCATTCTGCGCTATGGTTGCCCCCTCAATAATCTCATCCAAGAAATGAGCCCCCTGGACGAGAACTTCCGCCAGAGCTTGCAACGCATTCTCGATCAGTGGGTACAGGTCATTGCTGCCGCCCTGCGTCGTGGCCAGGCACAGCAAAACGTGCGTAGCGATGTCGACCCGGCAGAGGCGGCCCTCTTCGTGGTTGCTGCCATCGAGGGTTGCGTGGGTCTGGGCAAGAACATGCAATCTTTACGCAGCTATCAAACCTGTCTCGGACAACTGCAGCAATTTATCGCTAGCCTTGCCCCCTAAGGGCGGGATTTGCCCAGATACCGATTGGTCGGTATGCTTTCTGCGTCCTTCCCCCAACCGGAGAGCAATGCCATGACCTCAATCCAATCGGAATGGTTGCAAGTTCGTCCCGATCTTCGTGCCTACTATTCTCGCCCTACCGGCAACGGTCCCTTCCCCTTGGTTTTGGTATTCATCGAAGCCTTTGGCATCAATGAGCATTTCAAGGACGTCGCCCAGCGCCTGGCGGCGGAAGGGTACGCCGCCATCATCCCCGACATTTACCACGGCAAGGTCTACGCCTACAGCGACTTCGAGAACGCCATCGCGCATCTTCGCACCCTGCAAGATACCGTGGTAATGGACGAGGCGCGGGAGACCATTGCGGCCGTGCGCAATCGCCCAGAAGTGGTAAAGGGAAAGTTCGGTGTGGTCGGCTTCTGCATGGGCGGACGCTACACCTTTTTGGCCAATGCGGCGTTGGCTGCGGATGTCGCCTGTGCCGTTGCCTTTTATGGTGGGGGGATTGCACCGGAATCCGACCCCGCCGGTCGTCCACCGCTGCTCGATCACGTGCCGGCCATGCAGGCGCCCCTAACCCTTTTCTACGGCAGCGAAGACAACTCCATCACGCCAGCGGAGCACGCTCGCATCGTTACTGCCCTGAGTACGGCGGGCAAGCGCTATACCCTGAGCGTCTTCCCCGGAGCGCCCCATGGCTTTTTCAGCGATCGTCGCGACAGCTATCGCCCCGAGGCGGCAGCCGAGGCTTGGCAAATGACCTTGCGCGAATTCGCCCAGCACCTGCGGTCTGAGCAATGAGCAAGCTCCTCTTCAGCCCGTGGCAACTGCGCAGCGTTACCCTGCGCAATCGCATCGTCATGGCCCCGATGTGCCAGTACTCCACCCCCGACGGCGTAGCCAGCGACTGGCACCTGGTGCACCTGGGCAGCCGCGCCGTGGGTGGCGCCGGCCTAGTCATGGTCGAGGCGGCGGCAGTAAGCCCCGAGGGAAGAATTTCTCCCGACGATCTCGGCATCTGGACCGACGCCCAGGCCGAAGCCCTACGCCCCATTGTCGATTTCGTGCATCAGCAGGGGGCAGTGGCTGCCATCCAGATTGCCCATGCCGGACGCAAGGCGTCGACGGCCGCACCCTTTCATGGGGGAACGCCGCTACCGCCGGGCTCGGATCGCGGCTGGCAGCCCATCGGTGCCAGCCCCCTCCCCTTCAGCCCGCAACATACGGTTCCGCTGGAGATGTCGGAGGCAGAACTGGATCGGGTGCGCGCTGACTTCGTTGCGGCTGCCCAGCGCGCCCGGCGTGCCGGTTTTCGTATCCTCGAACTGCACATGGCCCACGGCTATCTGCTGCATAGTTTTCTCTCGCCCCTGAGCAATCAGCGGCAAGACGGCTATGGTGGCAGCCTGGAAAAGCGCATGCGCTTTCCCCTCGAAGTGGCGCGGGCGCTGCGTGCATGCTGGCCGGAAGAACTGCCCTTATGGGTACGCATCTCGGCAACGGATTGGGTGGACGGCGGCTGGGACATCGAGCAGTCGGTGGTTCTCGCGCAGGCCTTGCGGGAGATTGGCGTAGACGTGATCGACTGCAGTAGCGGCGGCATGACTCCCGACGCACGAATTCCTGCCGGCCCAGGCTTTCAGGTGCCCTTTGCCGAGCGTATTCGACGGGAAGTCGGACTGCCCACGGTTGCCGTCGGGCTCATTACCGAACCGATGCAAGCGGAGCAGATCCTGGTTACCGGCCAGGCCGATGCCGTGGCCCTGGCGCGCGAGCTCTTGCGCAATCCGTACTGGCCGCTGCAGGCGGCGCAGGCTCTGGGGGTAGACTGGGCTTGGCCCGCCCAGTACGATCGCGCCAAGCGCTAACGTCGCTGCACTCTGTACCGGGGGGCCAGCCCCCGGCTTTTTTTAGGCAACACAAGGATTTTTACCAATGCAGTCGCGCGAAACCGCTTGGGCCTTTGCCTCGGTTCTGCTCCTCGGTGTAATTTGGGGGTACAACTGGGTGCTGATGAAAATGGCGGTGGCGGACTGTGCGCCCCTCCTCTTCGCCGCCCTGCGCGTCAGCCTCAGCGCCCCCATCCTGCTGCTGACCCTGCTTTTGCTCAAGCGCAGTCTGCGTCTGCCGCCCTTGGTCTACATCGTGCCCTACGGCCTGCTGCAGAGCACGGGCTTCATTGGTGGCAGCCTCCTGGCGCTGCACTACGCCGGGGCGGGAAAGACCGCCATCCTCGTCTACATGATGCCCATCTGGCTCATGCTCTTGGCTTGGCCGGTGCTTGGCGAGCGTTTACACGGGCTACAAAAGCCGGCAGTGCTCCTGGCATTTTTGGGGCTCGTGATCGTACTCGAGCCGTGGAAAGCCAGCGGGGGCTCGTGGTTGGGCCCCTTCTTTGCCATCATCTCGGGTTTTTCCTGGGCGGCATCGGCAATATGGCACAAACGCTTTGCGCCGCCTGGCCAGGATCTCATCAATGCCACCTTCTGGCAGGCCTCGATTGGCGGCTTGGTGCTGCTTGCTCTGGCTCTGGGTCTCGAGGGCTGGCAGGTGCACTGGACCCCGGTCTTTATTACCGCCCTCAGTTACAATGTGATTTTGGGTACCGCTCTGGCCTATCTATTGTGGCTCTTTGCCCTGCGTGTTCTTCCCTCTGGGGTGGCGGGCATCGCTACCCTCATCGCCCCCATCATTGGCGTCTTGGCCGCCTGGTGGCAGCTACAGGAGCGCCCCGACCATTGGGAATTCCTCGGCATGCTGGGCATCATCTCGGCATTGATCCTGGTGAGTTGGCAACATCTTCGTCCCAAGGATGCGAGCTTGCCGTTTCCGGCGCAGGAGTAGCCTCCGCCAACAAACGGCGCAGTTGGCCAACGCCCGCCCGCCGCAACGGCTTGCCATCGCGGGCAGAGGCAGGGCTGCGGCGATCCTCGTCGAGGGAAAACACCACCAAGCGGAGGGGGACGCCCTGGTAGTCGAGGGTAAAAAGGGGATAGTCGCGCATTGGGCCATCACCGAAGTGCAGGCGCTGCCAGCCTTCCTCGTACTCCTGCTGGGCATCGAGGAGAAAAAACATCACCGACTCCGGCGCATCGGCAAAGAGATGTAGGGTGATCTTGCTGTGCTCCGTAGCATCGCCTTCGAGCACCGAACCCACTAGGCGCGGTTGGAAGGCCTGCAACCACTCCATGGCTTGCAGGGAAATTTCGCGTAGATGTCGCAAGGCGAGGGGCTGGGTGTCGGCATGGAAGAGTTGCAATCGGGCCTGCAGCTCGGAATGGATCTCGGTATTGCTGGGCCAGTGCTGTTGCGCATCCACCCCTAGGCGACGCGCTGCCTTTTCCTTGGCACTGCGAAAATCCCCCACGGCTTCCTCGACCATGATGCGGGCGGCTTCTACCGCCAAGAGGCGGCGTACTCGTTGTGGAGACTTGGCCATCTGTGACTCCGTCGTTGTCCAGGAAGTCCCGAGAGGATAAGATAGCGCAGTCGCGAGGATGGCGGAATTGGTAGACGCACTGGATTTAGGTTCCAGCGGTTTCGACCGTGGGAGTTCGAGTCTCCCTCTTCGCACCAATAGAGAAATGCTGCACCTT
Organism: Candidatus Igneacidithiobacillus taiwanensis; assembly: GCF_031962545.1. Classification (NCBI taxonomy): domain Bacteria; kingdom Pseudomonadati; phylum Pseudomonadota; class Acidithiobacillia; order Acidithiobacillales; family Acidithiobacillaceae; genus Igneacidithiobacillus; species Candidatus Igneacidithiobacillus taiwanensis. The sequence goes on along the minus strand of NZ_JAVRKK010000004.1, from coordinate 47,652 downwards.
CGGTTGATTTTTTGGGACACTGGCGGGACATTGAAGCCAGAAATCGACGGAAGCTTTTCGAGGATACCTTCCCGATGGCGACCATCCCCTCTGGAGGGATGAGCAGGGCAACCGGATCGGCTCGCAAGCCTTTGCTGGCGTTGCGCGGGGAGCACATCAACCTGCAGAAGCGCACTACCCTGGTCATCGATCCGAAGAACGGAGAGGATCGCATGGTTCCCCCGTCCAGCCGCGTCATATACTGAGAAGGCTCTCCCGGAGTTTGAACGGCAAGCTTTTTCAGGGGCGTTGGTGTCTCGCGCTCCTTTTGCCGAAGAGCAAGGCTCTTGCCCACGCAACAGAGCGGACTAAAAAAGATCCTCGGCAGTAGCATTTGCTTGTGGTTGGCAGGACCTATCGCCCCGCCTTGAATTCAATAGGTTCAGAAGGGGAAAGCGTCCCCAGTTATGCGCTGTCTGAATGATTTCGTGGTGATGTGTTAGGCGATCAAGCTATAGCGTTGATGTTCTTAGCGTTGCGGAAGGCTCGGGTCCATTGCTCGAAAGGGGTGGTCATGATGGCGATCAGGTTGGCGTGAGGGTAGGTACGCAGCAGAGGCAGCTGTTCTGCGGCAGAGCATACAACGCCACTTATTGGACGTTAATGACTGTACGAGTTCGTGGACACCGTAAGCCTCCTTTCGAGGCTCGTCGGTGTCCAGAAAGCTGGAGTTAAGGAAAGGTTGGTTTTCTACCGGCTAAAACTAACTCCAACATTGACTTCGGTGTTTTTCCCTCCTCCGTTTGATGATAGGGCCAATGTGGCCGCCCAATTTTTAGAAAGCTCCCTCTGATAAGCGACTCCAAACGCAGGTTGCCCGTTCTATTCACCAACATCCAAAGTACTTTTCTCTCCTATCTCCTTGGCAGGTGGTCGAATTTGACAACGCCCAAATCCGTACCGGGCTAGGTGCGCCAAATGACGAGTCATCAGGAACAGCCATTGTTACGGTGACCCATCTGTGACAAGGTGTTTCTACCTAGGAAAATTCGACGAGAATGCAATGCATATTTGGGTTGATGCCGACGCGTGCCCCAAGGTCATCAAAGAGATTCTCTACCGCGCCAGCGAACGTCGGCAAGTGCCGCTGACCCTGGTTGCCAATCAGGCGCTGAGCGTACCCCGCTCGGCATACATCCGCACGGTAGTCGTAGCGAAGGGCTTCGATGTGGCAGACGCGGAAATCCTTAGGCAAATTATGGCAGGAGACTTGGTAATCACCGGCGATATCCCGCTCGCCGCCGCCGTGTTGGACAAAAATGCCCATGCGCTCAGCCCGCGTGGAGAACGCTATTCTCCCGACACCATCCGCGAGCGCCTGCGGGTTCGTGACCTTGTGGAGCAACTGCGGGACTCCGGCGTGCATACCGGCGGGCCTGCCACCCTGAGCCAAGCCGATCGCCAAGCATTTGCCAATGCGCTCGACCGGCTACTAGCCCATGCCTGATTTTTTGGAGCGCGGGATGACAATATATACCCTGTTTGACGCACTTCTTTACGCCCAGAGATCGCATATTCATCCCCACTCCTTACCAACTTGCAACGTCATTTTACATTTCGGAAAGTTGCGACATCCCCAAAACTTGCTGTACTTCTTTCGGAGAATCATTTTAACCCCGCAATGGGGGCAAGTGGGGGTAGAATAATCCCCAGCTGTGGCGAATTGTAATAATTTTTCTTGTTCATTTGGTGGCAGTTTTTTGATTGCCGAAATAAACCCTGGGCCATCCAAAAGAATGATTCCATTTTTCTCTGCGAAAGTAACCGCTTCTTTTGTAAAAGCGCTGGTGGTTATGAAGACTCCGTGCGGTACTTTTTCGCTTGCCATTACCCCCGCGAGCTCACGAATCAGCCGCACGCCAACCTCTTTCGTTCGCCACGCCTTGCATTGCACGATGCCCATGAGAACGCCATCCTCGCGATAGATGCGGATATCTACGCCACCGTCGGCGCCAAGGCAGGTAGTCTCGGTGCGCATTCCTTTCTGTCGGGAATACTCGTTACACAAATCCTCGAAGCGCTTCCACTCCAGAGACTTCAGTAGGTCGAGGGACCAGCCATCGGATGGAGTGGAAGGGGGCTCGTACTGGGCGGCCGGCGTACTTTGCTTTTTGGTTGCAACTGCCCGCTGTGCCTCGCTTGGGGTGGGATCGAATTTCAACGGCGCATCCGCTTGTATTGGCCTCTCCAAGTATGATTTTAGCGCCCCGATGACTGCCATCGCAGCGATGAGGCTTCCTGCCATTTCGAATGGTTTTTGCAAAGCATCTGCAAGTGGGCTGCCGGTAAGGACCGCGGGTACCACAATCCATGCAAATAGCAATGCAACTGCAGCAACGGCAAGCGCGAGCAGCCAAGCATGGGCGCCACCGGTTCTTTGCACTCTGTTCATCCGCCGCCTCAATCCCTCGGGGTTATATACCGGTAGATAGTGGAAATACCTGTGCCGTCAAGTACCGCGTGCCGGATCTAGCCCTAGATACGAGGTAAGAAAAACCGCGCACGCGAGCCGGTTTTCCTTGCTGCCGCCTGCTGGGGTCGGTAATATCGTCGACCAAGTTTTCCTCTTGATCATGAGGTATGCAGCACGAATGTCAGCCGAAGCTCAGGAAGTCGACGACAGCCCCTATTGTTGTTGCTCGGCGGCCACATTCCAGGAAATTCTCGCGCGACAGCGGGCGCAGCCCTTGCCGTTTATGGAGTTGCTGATGGTGCATGCCGGTTGCGGCAGCGGCTGCGGTAGCTGTATCGAGGAATTGGAACAGTATCTGCGGGCGCACGACGCCTACATTGAAGATTGACCCTGTCCTGCGACTTCCGACCGCCTTTCTGGCTGCCCAATGGCGACGCCGAAACCCTCTGGGCTCCCTTTTTCTCGCGCTCCGAGCGGGTGCCCCTGCGGCGAGAACTCTGGACAACCCCCGATGACGACCAAATAGCCGTCGATTGGGTGGACGGTGATCCCCAGGCTCCCGCAGTGGTGCTTTTTCACGGACTGGGCAGCAGTAGCCGTGGGCATTATTCCCTGGCCTTGGCTGCTGCCTTGCAGGCACGCCGCTGGACGGGATGTTTGGTCAATTTTCGCGGTTGCGGTGGTCTCGACAATCGCAAGCCGCGCGCCTACCACGCTGGCGACAGTGACGAGATCGCCTGGATTGTCGAGCGCTTACAGCGCAGCTTCTCCACCCTCTACGCGGTGGGGGTATCCCTTGGCGGCAATGCCTTGCTCAAATATCTGGGCGAGGAGCGGGGAGATCATCTGACTGCGGCAGTAGCCGTTTGCGCCCCCGTAGACCTGGTCGCTACCGCCGCCCATATCGCCCAACGCCCTCTCTACGAGCGCTATTTTGTGCGCACCTTGCAGCGTCAAATGGGTCACTATGCCAGCCGGTATCCAGACTTGGTCGATTGGCAGGCAGTGCATTCCGCCCGTACCCTGCGCGCCTTTGATGACGCCTTCACCGCGCCGGTCCACGGCTTTCGCGATGCCCTGTCATACTGGCAACAGGGCTCTTCCGGCCCGGGGCTCGCGCGGGTGCGGGTGCCCACCCTGTTGATCAATAGTCGCAATGATCCTATCGTACCCTTGGCGGATGTCGCCAAATGGCAGCGCAGCGCGGCGGTGCAGACGTGTTTTACGGATCGGGGAGGCCACGTGGCCTACGTGCAGGGATCTTTTCCTGGCCATACCCGCTATTTGCCGCAGCAAATTCTGCGCTTTTTTGATGGGGATACTCCAGATGCAAAAGCATAGTCATGTCGTTGCGCCGCGGCTGCGCATTCTCTTGGCCGAGGCGATCGCCATGGGACCGGGTAAAGCAGAGCTGCTGCAACGCATTGCCGAAACGGGCTCTATTTCCGCCGCGGCGCGGGCTATGCAGATGAGTTATCGCCGCGCCTGGCTTCTTGTCGACACCATGAACCGTTCCTTTACCTCGCCGCTGGTGGGGACGGCCACTGGCGGCTCGCGCGGCGGTGGTGCCTTTCTCACCCCCCTCGGCAAGGAAGTGCTCGCCCACTACGAGCAAATGGAGGCCAAGGCGAGCGCCCTCTTGGAGCCCGACATCCAACGATTCCGGCAATGGCTGCGCCCCGATGGCCCCTTGCCCGCCAGCCACAGCCAATGAAGGACTTACTGCGCGAAATCCTCTGCAGTCGCGTCTATGACGTCGCCCGCGAAACCCCCCTCGAGGCTGCTCCCAAACTGAGCGCTCGTCTGGGCCGCGAGGTGCTTTTTAAACGCGAAGACTTGCAGCAGGTGTTCAGCTTTAAACTACGCGGGGCCTACAATCGCATCGCGCAACTTAGCAGCGAGGAGCGCCAGCGCGGCGTCATCGCCGCCAGCGCCGGTAATCACGCCCAGGGAGTGGCGCGCAGCGCCCAGTTTCTCGGTATTCGCGCGCGCATCGTCATGCCCCGCACCACCCCGGAAATCAAGGTGCAGGCGGTACGTGCCCTGGGTGCCGAGGTCGTCCTCTTTGGCGACAGCTATTCCGATGCCCAGGCGCATTGCCAGCAACTCATTGCCGAAACCGGCATGGTCTTCATCCACCCCTTCGACGACCCCCTGGTGATTGCCGGGCAAGGCACCGTTGGCGCCGAGATACTACGCCAGCGTGGCACCGGGCTGGATGCGGTCTTTGTGCCCGTGGGGGGCGGTGGCCTCATCTCCGGCGTGGCCGCCTACTTGAAGAGCATCGTGCCCGAAATTCGCATCATTGGCGTCGAGCCCTTCGAGGCTGATGCCATGTATCAGTCCCTTGCTGCGGGGGAGCGTATTGAGCTGGAGCAAGTGGGTATTTTTGCCGATGGTGTGGCGGTGCGCCGGGTGGGCGAGCATACCTTTGCCCTTTGCCAGCAATATGTCGATCGGATTGTGCGGGTAAGCAACGACGAAATCTGCGCCGCCATCAAGGATGTCTTTGACGAAACGCGCACGGTGATGGAGCCCGCTGGTGCCCTCGCGGTTGCGGGACTGAAGCGAATGGCTTTGGAAGACGGCGAGGCGACGCGGCACGGTGCCTGGGCGGCGATCCTTTCGGGTGCCAACATGAATTTTGATCGTCTGCGTTTCATTGCCGAGCGCGCCGAGATCGGCGAGGCTCGCGAAGCCCTCTTTGCCGTCACCATTCCCGAGCGGCCCGGGGCCTTTCGCTCTTTTTGCGCAGCCATTGGCGGGCAACGGACCATTACCGAGTTCAACTATCGCCTGCACCGCCGCGATGAGGCGCACATTTTTGTTGGCGTTGCCGTGCAAAACCGCGAAGATGCCCAACAGCTGCTGGCGGGACTACGTGCAGCCGGGCACCGCGCCATGGATTTGAGCGACGACGAAATGGCCAAGCTGCATATTCGCCACATGGTCGGTGGCCATGCGCAGCAAGCCCGCCACGAGCGCATCTTCCGCTTTGAGTTTCCGGAGCGTCCGGGAGCGCTGATGGAGTTTCTCGATAAGGTAGGCGGGCGCTGGAACATCAGCCTCTTTCATTACCGCAACAATGGCGTCGACTTTGACCGTGTCTTGGCGGGATTTGAGGTGCCAGACGAGGACGATGCAGAGTTTCGCGCCATGCTCGACCGCATCGCCCTGCCCTACGCCGAAGAGACGGCCAGCCCCGCCTATCGCTTCTTTCTCGGCCCCGGAGAGGAGCAGCCGGCGCGCCTACGCGTCGCGGGCGAACATCAAGCGTAGAGATTCGCCAATGCCCCGAGCCAAGCCTAGCCAGCGCTGGGCGAGCTCGGGGGAGAGATGGTCGAGCATGGTCTCGTGGAAGAGCTGCAACCAATCGTCGACAAGGGCATTGGTAATGCCGACGGGAGCATGGCGATCCCCAAGGGCATAGCGAAAATCCTGATAGGGCAGCCCGCCCATCACCGTCCACCAATAGTGGGTAAGACGTTCTTTGTGCAGGTCCCAGTCGCCCACAATACCGAAGGGGCCAGACAGGGTCGGGTGCTGCTGGATGCGGTTATAGAAGTCGTCCACCACCGCGCGTATGGTGGGCAGGCCGATTTTCTGGCACAAGGGTTCGAGCCGGCGCTTGGCCGGTAGTACGGGCAATTCCTCAGCCATACGATGTTACCTCGTGATGAGTGCGTCAGGGCCTAGGATACGCCCCTCGCTCGTCACCACCAATCCTTCTCAACCCATCAGGAGCATTTGCGCGTAGCGGCGCACCCAAGACTGCGCCTCGCGCAGGCGATAGGTCATGATCCAGGAGGGATGGGGTAGATGGGAGATGCGCACCGATCCGTCGGGAAAGAGTGCCTGGGCGCTGGCCTCCACCTCACGCCCGAGAGCGATGATGCGCTTGGGGCGCAAAAGGCCCATTTCTTCGGCAAAATTTCGAGCCACGGTTGGTCTTGCCAGTTCGGGGAGATCGGGGTAATTGCAGTTCTTGCCATCGCGCAGATACCCCACCGCCGAGACGTTGCTCACGTAAAACATGCGATAGAATTTTTCCGCACCAATGTGCTGGACAACGCGGTGGAAAAAAGTTGCCGAGGGCTCACTGTCTTGCTTGGGTAGACTTGCCTCGGGCAGCAGAGCCGAGAGACTGCGAAAATCGACAAAGGGAATTCCCGTCTGCCCGGCGCCAAAACGGCCGGGGTTCAGACCCAGAATGACGGTTTGCGGCAAAGGATCCGGAACGTAGTGCTGCCAAAAGGCCTCGAGCCAAGAGCGATTGGCGAGACAGTCCTGCAGGACTTGAATTCCGTGGCTTTCGAGGAGGGCAAGAAAAGCCGCATCCTGCAGATAACGATCTTGAACAACGGTGAGCAGATTGGGCATGGCAAGCTTTTGACGGTTTGGCGGGCGATGAGGCGCAGGTGGCCGTAAGCTAGCAGAGAGAGCGGTTTTTTTCTAGCCGCTGTATAAGTCCACCACCTTTGGCACTCGGAGTGATGTTGCATGAGGAAGGACAGTGGTGACTGTGATTGGAGGATTCCATGGATCGATTGCAAAAATCCTTTCACTCCGGGAGCAGGGTCCCCGCCGCGGGCCTTGGTTGGACGAAGCCTTGTACTGGAAGAGGCCAGCTTCTTGGTTGAACGGGGCGCCTCGTAGGTTGCTCCCCCAGTTCGTCGATCCGAGTTTGGTCAGTCGGTTACGGCCATCAATGAACAGGGTCGAGCGCGCTCCCGGCTGTGCGCTTCTGCAACAAAGCAGCCAGCCCGGCATTCTTTTGAATGAGCTGCTCTTGGCCAAATATTCACTATAGTCGATAGGTTAGCCGTTATCCTCAGTTTTATGGACTATAGTGAATACGCGAACCTTGATGGCATTGGGTGCCACCGTAGCCGGACTACGGCGCGAGCAGATAACCTCATTCTTGGTAGTTTTCATTTCGCAATTCCCAAGAACACGGCCAAGCGACGCTCAACCTCCACCATGGTGTCCGCGTTGAGTTGCCCGAAAATTGGCCCCACCTTCTCGCGCTTCACCGTCATGGCCTTGTCCACCATCACCTGCGATGGTTTCTGCAAGCCGTTCTCCGCACTCGGATGAACCGTAACGCGCAGCAATGGCGCATCCACAAGCGTGCTGGTAACGGGCAACACGGTAACACTGCTGTGCTCGCTATACAAGTCGGCCTGAACAACAAGGGCGGGGCGTGGCTTGCCAAAGTCACCCTGCAGGGCGATGGTCACTAGGTCCCCGCGCATCATTCCGTCCAGCCATCCACGTCCGCCAAGGCTTCATCCATGAACTGCTGCATGGTGGTGTCGGCACGGTCGGCCTGAGCTACCAGCAGGCATTGGCGGCGGCACTCCTCTGCGAAGTCAGGGCGGCGCGTGTCAGGCACCCAGATTTGAATCGGACGAAGCCCGGCCATGCGCAAGGCATCGCGGTGCTTTTTGACCCGCTGATTAACGTGTGCTGATGCCATTTGAGAGCCTCCAACAATGTTACATGCAACATCATATCAGATCGGAAGTTACATGCAACAACTATTTAACGGCCCAATGAGGCCCCACCCATTTTGATCTTCCCCGCCCTCAGTCCACCTGCCATGCGCCTCACTAATCGGATGCAGGGCGCTTCGTCCGCGCAGCTCGGGCCACAAACGCTCGTGTCCGGCTCGCTTTATGGCCTCGTCGTAATCGAGGAACCCCAGTTCTAGCAGCTGCGGGTGCAGAGGCACAGAGCGCAGGCTCTCGCTGTTCTTGCCCCGGCGAATGCGAAAGTGCGGCACCGGTTGCTGCAATACATCGTTGACCATGAGGCGCCCAAGTTCGTCGAGCCGCGCCCCCGTGAAAAGCCCTAGCAAGGGGAGCCAGACGCGAGCGTAGTGCCCTCCCCCACCCCGTCCCGCGGTCTGCGCGAAAAGAACATCTTCTGCGAAGAGCATTTGCAATTGAGACAAGGTAAATGGCTCCCGGGCGGCGTCGGACTCGATTCCGATCTTTTGGGATAAGCGCTTGTAATCAAAGCCCGCGAAGGGATTTTTGGGGAGAAGCTCATCTTTTACGGCCAGAGAGAAGGCGGCTCCGACCAGTATGCCCTTCTTCTCCAGGGTCTTGCCACAGTTGCCGCGCGTTTCGCGCTGATTGCGCAACCAGGCGGTCACATCTGCCTTCGCAACCTCCGCTGGCATTTTCTTCCCGAGAAACGCTTGGAAAGATCGCACCAGGCTCTGCATCTCGCGTGCCGTGCGCGGATCGCGCTCGCAGTCACGCAGCTAGTAATCCACCAAACCGCCCCACCCAAACGCGGACGACGAGCGGGGCTTCTCTTCGGACATTGTAGGGGTCGGCGCAGCAGGTCACGCGAAGCCGCCCGAAACGCCTGCACAAAAAGCACGTAGCCCGCACCAAGACGCCAAAACGAGACGTTGCGGCCCGTCGCCCTGCGGAGATAGTGCGGAAGAACTTGATAGAGAACAATATCTCCAAATCCCCTTCGGGTCCCGGCGGGGGCAAATCCTCGACGAAGTTAGGATTATCCCGAAGCGGCAAGGCGGGATCCTCATCGTCCTCGCACTCCCTCCTTCGGGGATCCAGCAAACTGGCCAGCAGCTTTCCGTATTCCTCCTCATCTATCCGAAGGACGTCGGCATAAAAAAGTTGTGCGGCCGCCTGGATTTCTTCCCGGGAAAAACTGGGCCGTGGCACCGGTCGAGCTACCAGCAGTATCCGGGTCTGCTCCTCTGGCGACATGCGGTCGTAGACGTCCTGCAGGACTTCGCCCGCCGGTTGATCACCCTGCGCGTAAAACGGCGCCACGATCCGTTCCCGGGCCGACTGCCGCTCCGCCAGGAAATCGTCGATCTCGACGGCGACGCGTCGGCCCAGGCGCTGGGCCTCCTAGCGATTACCGGCCCCGAGGGAAAACCGCAAATAGCCATTACTTCCTACCTTGTGGGGACCAGAAGGGAGGGGGAATCTCCTGACCGCGAAAACGATCCGGGAGTTTGCGGGAAAATTGATACAGCGACCAGCGTTTTAGGATATACATAGGGTTCTCGACCTCACGTTTAGCTACACGTCTAGCCACAGTGTTTAGTCACAACCCATTGAAATAAAAATTCCTTTTTTGTTTATCAGGAATTTATCTGTCATTGGCGGAGAGGGTGGGATTCGAACCCACGGTACCCTTTTGGAGTACACAGCATTTCCAGTGCTGCACCTTCGGCCGCTCGGTCACCTCTCCATGAGGCACGCAGTGTAGCCCAGCTACCTGCGCCAAGCAATCGAAGCAGCAGTCTCAGCCCCTTTGATTTTCCGCCTATCCTTCGTCCGAACCCAGCCCGTACTTGCGGATGCGGTAGCGCAGGGTTTCCCGCGTTGTGCCAAGAATCCGTGCCGCTTGGGTGACGTTGTGGTCTGTAGACTGCAGAACGCGGGCGATGATTTCCCGTTCCATGCTGTCGAGGTCCATGCTGCCATCGAGAGGCAAAACCACTTGCTGGCGATTATCCAAGGGACAGGCCCCCGGTGCTGGACAATGCGCCACGGTTGCCATTCCCGGCAGTTGCAGCCATTCCAGGGGGAGATCTTCACCCTCGGAAAAGAGCACCCCACGCTCGACCACATTGCGCAGCTCACGCACGTTTCCCGGCCAATCGTACTGCTCCAGGCTCTGCCATACCGCCGGGCTGATGTGACGCACCCGTTTACCCGCCTGGGCATTGAATTCCGCAACAAAATGCGGAACCAGCTCCTGCAGGTCTTCCTTGCGCTCGCGCAGCGCCGGCAGAAGCAAGCGCACCACGCTGAGGCGATGGTAGAGGTCGGCGCGAAAACGTCCCTCCGCGACCATGGCGTCGAGGTCACGGTTGCTGGCGGCCAGAAAACGCACGTCTACCTGTATGGTGCGATCGCCACCCAGGCGGCGCAGACTGCGATCTTCGATCACCTTCAGCAATTTTGCCTGCAAATCGAGATCCATTTCCGAAATTTCATCGAGAAACAGACTGCCGCCACTGGCCTGCTCCACCAAACCCCGGTGGCGGGCGGTGGCGCCGGTAAAGGCACCGGCTTCGTAGCCAAAGAGCTCGGACTCGAGCAGCTCCCGCGGCAGGGCAGCGCAGTTGATCTCGACCATTGGCCCATCGCTGCGCAGGCCACTGTAATGCAGGATGCGGGCAGCCAGCCCCTTGCCGGTGCCGGTTTCTCCAGAAATGATCAGGCCCGAGTACGGAACCTGCGCCAACCGCTGCAAGATTTCTCGCACCCGCTGGGCCGCTGGACTGGTACCAAGAAAGGCGGCGGGACTGTAGCGTCGACTGTGCTGGTTGGTGTCATCCGCGACCCGACGTTGGGCCCGCGCGGCGCGCCCGGCCGAGCGAACGACCATGGCGAGGCGCTCCATTTCACAGGGCTTTTCGAGGAAATCGTAGGCGCCAAGGCGGAGAGCGCGTACCGAATCCGGTACGCTGCCGTAGGCGGTAAGGAAGATCCATTCTCCCTGTTGCCCCCGTTCTCGCGAGCGCTCCAGCAGATCGAGACTGTTTCCATCGGGCAGATTGAGATCCGCGAGGGTCACCAAGGGATTGAGCTCCTCGGCCAAAAGCTGTTCGGCATCGGCCAGGCGTTCGGCCCAGAATACCTGCCAGCCTTCTTTTTCAAAAAAGCGCCGCATCTCGCGACCGAGGAAAATCTCGTCTTCGACGATCAGTAGGGGATCACCCATGCGTTGACTCCTCTAGGGGCGGCGGACAGGGGATGAGCAGGGTAACCGTGGCCCCGCCCTGGGGCCGATTGGCGAGTTTGACTTCCCCCCCAAGACTGCGCACGAAGCGCCGCACCATGGCAAGTCCGAGGCCAGTACCCTGCTCCCGGCCAGTAGCGAAGGGGCGGATTCCGTCGCGCAACAGGGTGGGCGGGAAACCCGGGCCACTATCGGCCACCTGCAGGCTTATGCGACCATCATCGCGACGCCGAAGTTCCACGAGAATTTCTCCCGGCCGGTCGTCGAGGGCCTGGCGCGCATTGAGCACCAGGTTGAGCAACGCCTGACGGAGCTGGTCGACCGGCAACATACACGGCCCCAACTGCGCATCTACATCAAAACGCAAGGAAATTTCTGGCGGCAGTTGATAGCGCAGCAGATTGAGCAATGCCTCGATCACTTCCCCCGGCTGCACCCACTGTCCCGACTCGTGCGCGTGGCGCGCGCCGCGCAGCTGCTGGTCGAGCAGGCGACTCACCCGCCGCAATTCCTCTTCCATGAGGGCCAGACGAGCGTCGAGCTCGCCGTCGGTAATTTCCCGCCGAAGATTGGCGCAGCCTACCTGCAAGCCTGCCAAGGGATTGCGCAGCTCGTGGGCAAAGGCGGCCGCCGCCTCACCTACGGCCGCCATGCGCTCGGAGCGCGCCATGGCCGCCTGCTGCGCCATCAGGGTACTGGCCGCCTCGTGCACTTCTCGCTGCAAGTCCTGCAGATAGCGACGGCGTTGGTGTTCGAGTTCTTCCAAACGACCAACCATCTGATTGTAATAGCGCAAGAGCGGCGTGATTCCGGGGTCCGCCCGGCCCTCGTCGACGCGCTGAAAAGCCCCGAGTTCGAGGGAGTACATGGCCCCCTGCAAACGACGCAGGGGACTCAGAATACGGGTGCGAAAAAAGATCAGGGTGACGATGACAAAGATCATGAACGCCACCAAGGCGATCACGGAGCCGATGAGGGTGTAACGGGAATCGTGGCCAGCGGCGAGGACGAGTCCACGCCCATGGAGATGGGCAGCAAGATTCCAGGCACTGAGATCGGCAAAGACCTGGGGGAGATCGGCAGGATTACCTCGCGCTGCCAGGGTCTGCAGCCGACGCAACTGTGGTTGCTCGCCGGCGGCGGCAAAATCTGGGGGTAGGTGTTGTAGATCGACGGCCAAGACCTGCATCGCTGCCGCGGCACCATGCTGCTTCCACGCCTCGCTGCAGTCGCGATTGATCTCGGCGATGCGGATCATATTGGCGGTGTAGGTCTTCAGGGTGCTCAAGTCCTGATTGGTATGCACCAAGAGCACGCCCAGCAGGAGCAGGGCAAAGACCACAAACTGCACCAAAAGGATGCCAATGGTACGAAAGGGGGCGAAAGGAATTCGCCGCGACGGCGAGCTGTCGTCTTTCGGCAAACCAAGCATGGCCATTCAGTCGGCCTCGGCCAAGCCGCGCTGCATCAGCGCTGCCGAGGCCGCGCGCGCCGAACGTCCTTCGTACAGTACCCGGTACACTTCGCGCACAATCGGCATCTCGATCCCTTTTTCTTCGGCCAGATGATAGAGGGCATGGCTGCTGCGCCAACCTTCCACCTCTTCCCCCAATTCGCGGAGCACCTGCTCGACCGGCTTTCCCGCACCAATGCCGAGGCCAAAGCGGCGATTGCGAGAGAGATCACTGCTCGCAGTAAGAATCAAATCGCCCGCCCCTGCCAGCCCAACGAAGGTGTCTGCCTGGCCACCCAATGCCACCCCCAAGCGACGCAACTCCGCCAAACCGCGGGTGATCAGGGCCGCACGGGCGCTGTCGCCATACCCCAAGCCATCGGAGATACCAGCAGCGATGGCCAAGACGTTTTTGATGGCGCCCGCCAGGCACACCCCGGCCACGTCGGTGCTGGGATAAATGCGCAGCTGTTCGGAGCGCCAGGCTGGCACTTGCATCGCCAGATAGTCGGGAAAGTGGCTGGCCAGGGTCATGGCCAGGGGTCGCCCGGCGACGAGGTCGCTGGCAAAACTCGGACCCGAGAGCACCCCCCAGGGGCGCCCCGGCAACTGCTCCGCCAAAATCTCGTCGAGACGAGCCTGGGTATCGCGCTCGAGCCCCTTACTGGTGAGGGTAATGGGAACGGAACGGGGCAGGCAGGCAGGAAGCCTGGCAAGAAGCTCGCGCACCCCATGGCTGGGGACGGCAATGACCAGTTCGGCGGCATCGTCCAGGGCTTCTTCCCAGGCACAGCTCAGGGAAAGCGTAGGGGGTACGGGAACATCAGGAAAGTGCGGCAGCACCGACCGGGGACCGGCCGGCTGCAAGGCGCGGCCCCACAGGCAGACCGCTTCGCCGCGACGCGCTAAGGTAACGGCGAGGGCCACGCCCCAATGACCGGCCCCAAGCACCGTCCGCTTCGGCATCTTACTGCGTGGTGTGCTGACTCTGCTCGAGTTGCGCCTGTTGATAGAGGGCCTCGAAGTTCACCGGGTGCAGGTGCAGAGGCTGGAAACCGCCGCGCCCCACCAAATCCGCTACCGCCTCACGGGCATAGGGAAAGAGAATGGTCGGACAATGTACGGCGAGCAGCACCGGCTGATGCTCTTCGGGGATGTTCTGCATGCGGAATAGGCCGGCTTGCTGCACTTCCACGGCAAAATACGTGCTATCGGCACTTTTGGCGTTAACGGTAACGGTCAATACCACCTCGACGAGATCCGACACGCCGGGGACCTCGTGGGTTTCGGTGTTGAGCCCGACATCCACCGATGGCGCTTCGGTCATGGTGAAGCTCTGCGGCGCGTTGGGAGATTCGAAGGAGAGGTCCTTGACGTAGATCCGCTCGATCATGAAAACCGGTTCTTGCATATCTGCCATGGGTAATGCCCTTTGTGGTGGTTAAAAACTCGCGTCGAGTGTACCTATTTTCCACCGTTATGACCACGGAGCGAGAATGTTCGAGTAAAGCAAGTTGCGCTTGGGCAACTTTGCGGCGCCCTTCTGCTACACTGGGAGGATATGGGCTACGGTCATGGCGCTCTCCGCATCCATGCGGGGCGACGGTGAGTACACAAATGCAGAACGAGGAAAAAATCCATTGGACGGTGATGATTCGCAGTGCTCCCGGCAGCGAGGGCGCTCCGGTGTTGCACGCCCTGCGCACGGCCATTGCCGCGTTGGCCGACGAAATTGCGGTGAGTGTCTTCTTTGTGGAGGAGGCCGTTGCCGTGTTGCGCCAGGAGGCCAGCGTCACCCATCCGGTACACCAAGATCTATTGGCAGAAATTCGCGAATTGCAGGGCGAGATCCTGGCTATTGTGCAACCCGGCAGCAATCCCGGGCCCTTCCTCCCCGGAGTAAAGATTGGCAATATGGCGACTCTCGTGCGCAGCATGAAGGCCAGTGATCAGGTGATCAGTTTTTGAACATGGCAAGTAAGGGAACCTACGCCATTGGTGATGTGCAGGGGTGCTTCACGGCCCTGCAGGCGTTGTTGTCGGCGCTTGGGGAGTACCGTGAGTTGTGGTTTGCCGGCGACGTGATCAATCGCGGCGCGCAAAGCCAAGCTACCTTGGCCTGGGCCTACGATGAGCAGGATGCCTTGCGCTTGGTGCTCGGCAATCACGATCTCTATGCGATTAGCCGCTGGGCGGGTATTGCCAAAGCAAAAAAGAGCGATACCCTCGCGGCCCTTTTGGCTGACCGCCGCGCCGACGAGTACTTTCAATGGCTACGCGAGCGCCCTTTTTTGTACCAAGACGTCGAACTGCCCTGGCTGATGGTACATGCAGCGCTCGATGCCGACTGGTCGCCGGCCGATGCCGCCGGGCATGCCGAGACACTGCAGCAGGCCTTACGCGGCAAAAATTGGAAGGCTTTCCTACGACGTCTCTGGGAGGCCGAGGCCCCGCATCGCTGGCAGGACTGTCGTAACGAGGACGATGCCCAGCGCTTTCGCGTTGCCGTCTTCACCCGCGCCCGCTGGGTACGCGAGGACGGCTATTATGCCTGGACCAACGAGGCGCCAGACGCCAGCTTTCTGCCCTGGCACCAGCGCTATTTTGCCCATCAGGACGAGGGCGCCATCGTATGCGGCCATTGGGCCACCCAGGGCCTGCGCGTGGAGGAACGGCTGCTGGCCCTCGACTCGGGCTGCGTTTGGGGTCGTCAACTGACGGCAGCACGCATCGATCAACACCCCATTGCCTTGACCCAAATTGACTGCCGGGCCGCCTCCCTCGGCTCCCTCCTTACGCCTAACCAACAGGATATTGCTGCCCATGCCTGAAGCCTTATTCCAGCCCACTCGCTACCCCGTTGCCCAAATTTTTTCTGGCGCTTGGCTGATTCTGCGCACCCATTTCTGGCCCCTCTGCTTCAGCCTGCTGGTTACTGGTCTGGTGGCACTGCTAGGGATGCTACCCCTCGGGATTCTCGTCGCGCAAGCGCCGTCGTTGCACCTACTTTGGATGATTCTCGATAATATTTGGATCAATGTGCTGATCATCGGTTTCTTCCGGGTAATTGCCCTGCGCAGTGCCGGCCAAAGCGCTGATTTCTTGTCTAGCTTGTGGAGCCTGCAACAACGCGATGCCTGGTTGCTAGCGCTTGTGCCGGCAATTCTTGGCGTTTTGCTGCTGCAAAGCAGCGGCTATCTCGCCATGACGGCACATCCCAATGATCCGGCGGCAGTCATACGGGTCATAGAACAACCGCGGCTGTGGATCTCTATTCTTGTCAGTTTTCTCGTTAGCTCTTTTTTCCAGTATGCTTTTGCCCTGTTTGCGGCCTATGGCGACTCTCCGCGAGAAGCTTTACGCGGCGCGCTGCGTCTTTTTGGGGATCGTCTGCCTTGGCTTTTTTTTCCTCTCCTGGTCGGATTGGTCTGCGGTATCGTGCTCTTCGTATTCTTTCTCGTTATTGCCGTGCTTGCCGGTCTGTTGTTGGGTGCAAATGCCGCCCACGCCCCGGCACTGGCAATTGCGTTCACGCTCCTCCTCTTGCTGCTGCTGTTCCCGATCGCAATCTGGATGAATAGCTGTATCCTCCTGGCGGCTGCCAACCTCAAGCGAGCCGAAGGTGACGCCCGTTTCCTCCCCTGAGCAGCGCTTCGCCCAGGCGCGGCACATCCTCACCCAAGTCTTCGGCTTTCGGGATTTCCGCCCACCCCAAGATGCCATCATTGCGCACCTGCTGCAGGGCGGGGATGCCCTGGTGCTGATGCCCACCGGCGGTGGCAAGTCCTTGTGTTATCAGATTCCTGCCCTGACCCTACCGGGCACGGCAGTGATCGTTTCCCCCCTCATCGCGCTCATGGAGGATCAGGTCCAGGCCCTGCGCAAACGCGGGGTTGCTGCAGCCGCCCTGCATTCGGGTGCCAGCTCTGCCGAGCAGGAGTCTATCGACGAAAATCTGCGCGCCGGCCAGCTCCGCATCCTCTACTGCGCCCCAGAGCGGCTGTTGCAGGAGCGTACCCTGCGCTTGCTGCGGGAGCTTAGCATTAGCCTCTTTGCCATTGACGAGGCCCATTGTGTGGCGCAATGGGGCCACCATTTTCGCCCGGAATACCGGCAACTCGGGCGGCTACGCAGTCTGTTTCCAGGGGTTCCACGCATTGCCCTCACCGCCACTGCCGATCTACACAGCCGCCAAGAAATCCAGGACTCCCTCGCCTTGGGCGACGCCAAGATCTTTGTGCAATCCTTCGATCGCCCCAACATCCGCTATCGGATGGAGCAAGGCAGCAATGGGAGGGAGGCACTCGCGGCATTTTTACAGCAGCAGCGCGGTGCCGGAATTGTGTATTGCTTATCGCGCCGCAAGGTCGAAGAAACGGCAAACTGGCTGCAAACCCAGGGTTATTCGGCGCGACCATACCACGCCGGCCTCGATGCGGAGGAACGCAGCGCCCACCAACGCGCCTTTCTCGCCGGCACCTGTCAGATCATGGTCGCCACCATCGCCTTTGGCATGGGCATCGACAAGGCCGATGTGCGTTTCGTCGCGCATCTCAACCTCCCCAAAAGTATCGAGGCCTACTACCAGGAAACCGGCCGTGCCGGGCGCGATGGCAAGCCTGCCGAGGCCTGGCTCCATTACGGACTGCAGGATCTTTTGCTGCTGCGGCAGATGATTCAACAATCTGGTGCCAGCGCCGAGCAACAACGTGCCGAAGAGGAGCGCCTGCAGGCCATGCTCGATCTTACCGAAGAAATCGGCTGTCGGCGGCAACGATTACTGCGCTATTTTGGCGAGACCCTGGCCAAGCCCTGCGGCAATTGCGATAACTGTCTGCAACCCCCGCCGCTCTGGGACGCCAGTGAGGCGGCGCAAATGGCTTTGTCGGCGGCTTATCGCAGCGGCCAGCGTTGGGGGGTACAGCATCTGATCGATATTCTCATTGGCCGCGACACCCCCCGCGTGCGCCAAGCCCAGCATCATCGCCTGGGAATTTTTGGCATTGGTCGGCAGCTTCCGCCGCGGGACTGGCAACAAGTCTTTCGTCATCTCGTTGCCCGCGGTCACCTGCAACCGCACCCCGAGGGTAGCGGTCTCATTCTACACCAAAGCAGTCGCCCCATTTTGCGTAAGGAGCAACGCGTTTGGCTGCGCGCTGCTGGCACTTGCTCCGTCCGCCCGAGACAGCGATCATGGAGCTAAGGAGGCAGTCATGACCCAGAGCTTTTCCGCAGCCGTAGAAGCATCTTTGCAGAAACTCATGCAGCAAATCGAGGATTTGGCCCCCGAAATCGAGGCCGATCTGGTCGACAGCGTCCTCACCCTGCAGTTGCCCGACGGCAGCACCGTCATCCTCAACCGCCAAGAAGCCGTCTCGCAAATCTGGCTGGCCTGCAGTGACGGCCCAGCGCGTTTCGATCGCGATCCCGGGGGAGCATGGCGCGATCCGCGCTCCGGGGCCACCCTGCAGGAGCATCTCGGCGCGATTCTCAGTCGGCGACTTGGTCGTCCCATCACCCTGGAGGACTGAGCATGGCCTACTGGCTCATGAAGACCGAACCCGAGGCCTTTTCCCTCGACGACCTCGAGCAACGCGGTCAGGAACCTTGGGATGGCATTCGCAACTATCAGGCACGGAACTTCCTACGCAGTATGCAAGTTGGTGACGGCGTGTTGTTCTATCATTCCCGGGTTCCGGTGCCCGGGGTGGTGGGGCTCGCGGAAGTACGCAGTACCGCGTATCCAGACCCCACCCAATTTGATCCGCAACACAAGTATTACGACCCGGCATCGCGCCGCGAGGCACCGCGCTGGGATTTGGTAGATGTGGGCTTTCGCGCCCGTTTCGCGACGGTAATTTCTCTCGACGAGCTGCGCCAGATACCGGAGTTTGCGGGCAGTCCACTGGTTCGCAAGGGTAATCGCTTATCGATCCTACCGATCGACACGGCGCAGTGGAATGCGGTCATGGAGCGCGCCGACATTGTCTGAACCGACCCTCTATTTTCACTGGTCGGACCCACAGGCCCTGCGCCTGCGGCTCTTGCTCGGTGCGAAAGAAGTTTCTTATCGTCAGCAACCCTGTCGCTTGCAAGACCTGGAAACCCCCTTTGATCTGGGTCAGGCGCGGCTGCCGGTTCTATGCATTGGCGAGCAACGTTGGACCGGCAACCTGGAAGACCTGCCAGCCCTCGATGCCACCCTCCCCAGCCCCGTCCTTGCCGTTGCCGCCGCCGAATGGCAAGCCTTCTGTGCGTGGCGGCAGGATCTCGATGCCCTTCTGCAACGCTTGATTGCGCCGGTACAGCCGGCCTTTGCCGAAATTGCCGATGATCCTGAAGACCTCCGGTATTTTCGGCAAGAGAAAGAACGCCAGTTTGGCCAAAGCCTAGAGGCCCTGGCCAATGATCGCTACGGCGCCTACCAGCAACTCGCCCGCCGCGGACGCTTGCTGGAGCTGGGCAAGCTTCTCGCCAAAAACCGCTTTTATGTCGGGACATTATCGCTAGTCGATATTGCACTTTGCGCCGATTTGCAGTTGCTGCGGCTCCTCGACGGGGTCACCTTACCCATCGACTTGCAATATTATTTTCAGCGCGTTGCCGAGCATTGTCGGGTTTCTCTACAAGACGGCATGCGCCCCAACTAACCGGAGGATGATGATGACCTATAGCGAACTGATCCAATTCTTGGAAAATCACCTGAGCTATTCCCTGCTCCACGGCAGCGATGTGGCCAGCGCCCTGCAGGCGGCGGAGTCTGGCACCAACAACGACGCCTTGGCCACGGAGGTATTGCTGAGCATCTACCGCAGCAACCACTGCAACGGGACGGAGAGCGAGGTAAACCGCGCCGATAGTTTTTCGGGTCTGGCCCCCCTACGGCTGCGCAGCCAAGCAGACGATGCCGATGCCGGTCTCTTTCGCCAAGTATTGCAGTTGTCTGAGAATCTCGACC
This sequence comes from Candidatus Igneacidithiobacillus taiwanensis, assembly GCF_031962545.1. Lineage (NCBI taxonomy): Bacteria > Pseudomonadati > Pseudomonadota > Acidithiobacillia > Acidithiobacillales > Acidithiobacillaceae > Igneacidithiobacillus > Candidatus Igneacidithiobacillus taiwanensis. Next base: position 28,047 of record NZ_JAVRKK010000004.1, on the reverse strand, counting down.
GCGCTTTCGATGAGGAGAGCCTGCGGCAAAAAAGAGGCGGCTAAACTGGCAGCGACGGGGCGCATTACTGCGCCCAACTCAGGGATTTTTTCGGAAGAAATCCGTCATCATGCTTTGCAAGGCCGTCTATCCATGTCGAGAATGCAAAAACCAAGCAAAACCGGCAAATAGGGCGATGGGCGCCAAGGTCGCCAGCGACGGCGGAATACCACCGGCAACGCTAATAAAACCGGACATCTGGGTGAGAAAATGAAAGGCGATACCGAGAGCCAAGCCTGCCGCAATCCAATAGTAGGCACCTCCGGCGCGGGGATTGCGAATGACCATGGGCACTACGAGCCAAATCATCACCAATCCCACCCAGGGGTAGGTGATGCGCTGCCAAAAAGCGAGGGCAAAGCGGTTCATCGCCAGCACCCCGCCCTGCAGATCGCGATCGTTGTGCCACAGAGATTGTAGGGTCATGGTCCGGGTGCGGTGGGCAAAACTACGCAGGGTCTGCGGGCGCAAGGGCACCGTCCAAACCTGCTCGGCGGCATGAGAAATACCGATGGCGGTTGTGCCGAGGCGATACTCTTGTACGTTCTGCAACACCCAATGACCGTTTCGGAACGCCGCCGATTGGGCATCGACCTGTTTTTCGATGCCAACCATGCCGGGATAAGGAGTGTAGATTTGTAGCTGACGCAGCTCAGTCCCACTGCTACTCACGGCCTGGATACGTAACAGCGTTGCCCCTTGGCGCAGCCATAGGCCGGCATTACCCATTTCCTGAAAACTATTGCCGCTGGAGTTGGCCCACAGCATTTCCGCTTGCAAGGAACTGTAGGGAATGACCCACTCCGCGAGAACAAACATGATCAACGCCCCCAGCAGGCCGACCAAAAATAAGGGTCTTTGCAGGCGACCCAAGGACCAGCCTGCCATGCGCAGCGCCGTGATCTCGGAATGACTGTTGAGCATGCTGATCCAGATCAACGCACCTATCAGCAAGGCCAGTGGAATGGTAGCGTACGCAGTTTCCGGCACCTGCAGGCAAACATAGCGCAGCAACAAGCCGGTATTCCAATGCCCGTGACCAGGGCCCGAGGCCTTGGCAATGAGTTGCGCAACAAAAACCGTAGACAGCAACACGAGCAGAACCAGGCTGCTGTAGAACAGCATTCCGCGAAACAACCAAGCATCGGCGCGTTTCATCGCCACGCTCCCCGCGCCGGTACGAGGGGAAGATCCGCCTGCCGACGGTAGAAGAGATAGAACGCCAGCGCGGCAAGCAGGAGCCAAGTCCAAAAGAGACCGGGAAAGGGGGCAATTTTTCCGGCGATGAGATTATCTTTCAGCGCTACCAAAAGATTATTAGCACCCAACAACAGCAGAACTCCGGCCAAGAAGCCGCCCGCCCGGCCAGGCCGACGTGGCTCGGTGTGAGCCAAGGGAACGGCCAGGAGCACCACAATCGGTAGCAGTAAGGGCCAGAAAAAGCGCCACTCGAGCTCGGCAACGGCATGGGCATGGGTCGTGGCATCCGATATCCGTGCCAACAACTGTGACAATGGCAAGGCGTTCCAGGATTCTCCTGCGGCGGCGCCAGCCGGTGGCGCTGCCAGATCGACGCGATAGCGGGCAAAACTCCAGACCTTGTACCCGGCCTGCCCCGGCTGTCCAAGGTAGCGTTGTCCGTTGATCAAGAGCAGGGAAACACCCGCTTGCTTGTCGATCTCAATCTGACCGAAAGCGGCGGTGGCATAGTCCGGTGCCCCGCTGCGAGCAAGATCGATAAAGATTTCGCGATAATGCCCCTTGCCACCGATTTCCTGACCAACATAAATGACTCGCCCATCTGGGAGATGGGCAAAACTCCCGGGTTGGATCAGCGATTGTGCTGCCGCTGCCGCCAGTCTGGTGCTCTCCGCCTGCAGGTAGGCTTCTGCCGCCGGAGCCCACCACACCGAGAGCAGCAATTCAACGACGATCAGGAGCAAAACGAGTGGTGCAAGCCCCCGCAACAAGGCCTGTAGACCGATCCCAGCGCCTTGAATGGCCATCATTTCGTTGTGGCGATAGAGGTTGGCAAAAACCAGGAATACCGCAAAGAAAAGTGCCAGGGGTAACACCACGACCAGAAGTGCGGGAATACTCAGTCCCAGCAGTTGCAGCACCACTCCCAGGGGCAGCTGCCCGGAGGCGACCTGTTGCAAAATCTGGGTGAGTTGCCCAATGGAGAGCAAGGCGAGCACGACGACACAAGCGACGAGAAAATAGACCAGTACCGAGCGGAGAATATGGGCGGGAATACGCCCCAACGATCCAAAACGGCGAAGTATCAGCACGAACACACCCGTGATGGCCTAGAGGCGGGGCCCTGGTGTACGCTATGAAGCAAAGCGATGGATCGCGAAGCTGACACAGGAGACAGGCTTTGGAAATTTGTATAGAACAGAATCGTACCCTTTCGGAACCCTGTGCATGCCTGGTAGTCGCTTGCCAAGAGAACGGGCAATTGACCGCCAGCGCGGAAAAAGTGGATGAACTCAGTGGCGGTTTCCTACGCCGATTTCTTTCGTATGGAGATTTTACGGCGGAGGCGGGACAATGTCAGCTACTTTATGGAATTCCGGGTATCGGCGCCGAGCGCCTGCTCCTCGTCGGTGTGGGCAGCGAGAAAAAATTGAGTGAAGGAAAGCTGCAGAAGGCTGCGCGCGCCCTCGGTCGGGAAATTGCTCGATCGGAACTGAGCGAGATCCATCTCGCACTTGCGGATGTTGCCGTTGCCCACCGCAGCGGTGCGGCTGCCAACGAGCTTTGGCTACGCGGCATTCTCGATGGTCAGTATCGCTTCGATCAGCATCGTCAGCCAGCCAAACGTCCCCGGCGTAGTCTCCGCAAAATCAACATCCTGCTTCCCGAATCTGGCAGCGAGGGTGAACGTCAAGAATGGCAGCAGAGCTGCGACCTCGCCTTGGCCATCTCCCGCGCCAGCGACTGGGCCCGGGATCTCGCCAACCAGCCCGGCAATATCTGTACGCCCACCTGGCTGGCCGACCAAGCCGTTGCCATGGCCCAAGCACGGGGCATTGCGTACGAGATACTCGGCCCCGCGGAAATGGAGGAGCTGGGCATGCATCTCCTGCTCGGGGTTGCCCAGGGCTCGCGCCAGGAGCCTCGCCTGATCGTGTTGCACTATCGCGGCGGTGCCGAGGGTGCCGCACCCATCGTTTTGGTGGGCAAAGGCCTGACCTTCGATGCCGGTGGCATTTCCCTCAAGCCCGCTGACAAGATGGACGAGATGAAATACGACATGTGTGGCGGTGCGGCTGCGCTGGCGGCCATCCAGGCCGCTGCCGACCTAGCGCTACCCCTGAACATTACCGCCATTGTCCCCGCTTCGGAAAACCTCCCCGACGGCAAAGCGACCAAGCCCGGCGACATCCATCGCAGCATGGCCGGCCTTACCGTCGAAATCATCAATACCGACGCCGAGGGCCGCCTGATCCTTGCTGATGCCCTCACCTATGCCAAACGTTTCAACCCGGAAGCGGTAATCGATATGGCCACCCTCACCGGTGCTTGCGTCATCGCCCTCGGACACCAGACAGCAGCGGTGCTCGGCAACCACGAAGGCTTGGTGAGCGAGCTCCTGCAGGCGGGTCGCAGCAGTCAGGATCGCGCCTGGGAACTTCCCCTCTTCGAGGAATACCAGGAGCAGTTGAAAAGCCCCTTTGCCGACCTGAGCAATGTGGGAGGACGTCCGGCCGGCACCATCACTGCCGCCTGCTTTCTCTCCCGCTTTACCGAGGACTACCGCTGGGCGCATCTCGACATTGCCGGCGTCGCTTGGCAAAGCGGCGACAACAAGGGTGCTACCGGCCGACCAGTGCCCCTGCTGGTGCACTTTCTGCAGCATCGCGCCAAGGCTCACTGAGGTTTACGCGTGGGCGGCACCGCCAAGTTTTACCAGCTTCCGGCGCCAGCCCTGACCGTGGTGGAAAGTCGGCGCGCCATCTGTCGGGTTCTTGCCAAAGCCTGGCAAGTCCTTGGCAAGGTGGATGTGCTCGCCCCCGATGCCGAAACCCAAAGCGCCTTCGATGATCTGCTGTGGACCTTTCACGCCGGCGCCTTTGTGCCCCATGGTGGCTCTGCCAACGAACCCGTCTATCTATTCCATGATCCGGCGCTGCGTCGGCAGGAAGCGTCGGCACTGGCTTTGGTCGAATGGCGGGAGCCGGTTCCCGGCGGGCAGAACATCGAGCACCTCATCGATTTCATTCCCGCCGCCGAGGCGGAACGGGAGCCGGCGCGGGAACGCTACCGCCAATGCAAACGAGCAGGATACAGTATCCAGCTCTTTCCTTTAGAGCTTTGAGGGAGAATGCCATGACAGCCAATGATCGCCGCGAGCCGGTTCTCGAGGAAGCCGAGTTACCCAGCGAGGAAAAACCTTTCTTGCTTACGGAACTGCTCCGCGAGGGATTACCCCGCCCCCTCTGGCGTCGCCCCAAGGGCGAGGAAGAGACGAGTGTGGCAGAACCGCTTCGCCAGCAAACCACGGAACGAGCAGAGCCACAGTTCACCCCGACACCCAGCACCCCGCCAAGCCGCAGAAGCGAGCCACAGATCAGCATCGACGGCGCCTGGGAGGATCATCCGCAGGCTGCAGCCCCAACTGCTCCTGGCGAGAGCATCGAAGCGACCGAACTGACCCAAGCCTTGCAGCGGATTCGCGGACTCTCGGCCGGCACGGCCGATGTCGCGCCGCCGATGCCGTCTCCCGAAAGCGCTGCTGCTCCCAGCGCTACCGCGGCAGATACCGCGACGATGGCCGAAGAAACCCACACAGCCACGGCAATGCCGGCATCTTCTGTTGCTGCGGAGGTGCAGAGGCAGCCAGAAGTACCGGCCCCCGACCCTACCCGCGCTGAGAACCATGCCGAGCCGCGCTTCATGGAACCCGGATATCTGCGCGATCTCGAGACGCTTTTGCGCCGGGAAGTGGAGCGCCGCGTCGTTGCCGAAATGGAAGAACAGATCACCCAGCACCTGCAAAAGGTCTGGAAAGAGCAGGTGAGCTTGACCCTGATGCGCAGCATCGCCCTCGAGGGTATCCGTCTGCGCGAGGGCGTGGCGGAGCTCGTACACAATGCGCTTCCGGAGATACTGCAGCGCGTGGTAACCGAAGAGTTGCAAAACGCCCGGCAGACGATCGACTTCGCAGACAGCAACCCCTGAAGGATCTCCCATGACCGATTCCCTCGACCGCCCCTTCGCGCCGGCCGATATCGAGGCCTCCTGCTATGCCCTGTGGGAGCAACTCGAGGTATTCCGACCGGCGGGCACCGGCGAGCCCTACTGCATCATGCTGCCGCCGCCGAATGTGACCGGCACCCTGCATATGGGCCACGCCTTTCAGGACACCCTCATGGACATCCTCATCCGCCGGGCGCGGATGCAGGGCAAACGCACCCTTTGGCAGCCAGGTACCGACCATGCGGGTATTGCCACCCAGATGCTGGTCGAGCGCCGGCTGGAGGCCGAGGGGCAGAAACGTCACCAACTCGGTCGCCATGCCTTCTTGGAGAAAGTCTGGCAGTGGAAGGAGGAATCTGGCGGTAAGATCAGCCAGCAGATGCGCCGTCTTGGCGCCTCCTGCGATTGGCAGCGCGAACGCTTCACCCTCGACGACGGCCTCTCCCAAGCGGTGCGCGAGGTCTTCGTACGCCTGCACCAGGAAGGTCTGATTTACCGCGGCAAACGCCTGGTAAACTGGGATCCGGTACTACAGACTGCCGTCTCCGACCTGGAGGTGCTCAATAGCGAGGAGCAGGGGCATCTTTGGCACATCCGCTATGCCTTGAGCGATGGCTCCGGCGCCCTGGTGGTGGCCACGACCCGCCCGGAAACCCTGCTCGGCGACGCGGCGGTGGCGGTGCATCCCGAGGATCCGCGCTATCGCGACCTGATCGGCAAGACCCTGCGCCTGCCCATCACCGGCCGCGAAATCCCCATCATTGCCGACGAATACGTCGAGATGGAATTTGGCTCCGGATGCGTAAAGATCACCCCCGCCCACGATTTCAACGACTATCAGGTCGGACAGCGGCATCAACTGCCCCTGCTCAACATCTTTACCCCGAGTGCGCACATCCGCGATACGATCGAGGTGGTCAGCGGCAGCATCAGCGATGTCTCGATTCCCGAGGCGCTGCGCGGCCTCGATCGGTATGCGGCACGCAAGCGTCTTTTGGCCCTCCTCGAGGCCGAGGGCAGCCTCGTCGACACCCAAGACCATCGCTTGATGATCCCGCGCGGTGATCGCTCGCAAGCGGTGATCGAACCCTACCTTACCGACCAGTGGTATGTGCGCGTCGAGCCACTGGCAGCAAAGGCTCGGCAGGCGGTGGCCGATGGCCGGATCCGCTTTGTGCCGGAGAACTGGAGCCGCACCTATTTCGACTGGATGGAGCGCATCGAGGACTGGTGCATCTCGCGGCAACTCTGGTGGGGACACCAGATTCCTGCATGGTATGGCCCGGATGGCAAAATCTTCGTTGCCCATAGCGAGGAAGCGGCAGAGCAGGCCGCCGCCAAACACTACGGCATGCCGGTCGTCTTGGAGCGCGACCCCGATGTTCTCGACACCTGGTTCAGCTCGGCCCTCTGGCCCTTCAGCACCCTCGGCTGGCCGGAGCAGACCGCCGACCTGCAGACCTTCTACCCCACCTCGGTACTGGTGACCGGCTTCGACATCATCTTTTTCTGGGTCGCCCGGATGATCATGATGGGCCTGCACTTTACCGGCGAGGTGCCCTTCCGCGATGTGTATGTGCATGGTCTCATCCTCGATGGCGAAGGCCAGAAGATGAGCAAATCCAAGGGCAATGTCCTCGATCCCATCGACCTCATCGACGGCATCGGCGCCGAGGAGCTGGTGAGCAAACGCACCCAGGGGCTGATGCAACCGCAGATGGCGGAAAAGATCGCCAAGGCCACCCGTAAGGAGTATCCAGACGGCATCCCCGCCTTTGGTACCGATGCCCTGCGCTTCAGTTTTGCCAGCATTGCCACCCAGGGGCGGGATCTGCGCTTTGACCTCAAGCGCGTGGAAGGCAACCGCAATTTCTGCAACAAGATCTGGAACGCTGCCCGCTTTGCTCTCTTGCAAACCCCCGCGCCCGAACTGCTGGAGGGAGAACGCATCCTGCTGCCGCCGGAGCGCTGGATCATCGCCCGACTGCAGGCTACCGAGGCAAGCATCAACGAGGCCCTCGACCAGTATCGCTTTGCCGACGCGAGCCAAGCCCTCTACCAGTTTTTCTGGAATGACTATTGCGATTGGTATATCGAATTCAGCAAAACGGTACTGCGGCCGGAGGCGGCCTTCAGTGCTGCGGAAATTCGCGGCACCCGGCGCACCCTCCTTGCCGTACTCGAGGCTGCCCTGCGCCTCGCCCATCCCTTCCTCCCTTTTCTGACCGAGACCCTCTGGCAGCGCGTTGCACCTTTGCTAGGCAAGACCGGGGAAACCATCGCCCTCGCCCCCTATCCCATTGCCGACGCCAGCAAGCGGGATGCCGAAGCCGAGGAGGATCTCGCCTGGCTCATGGATTTCATTCGCGCCTTGCGCTCGGTGCGGGGAGAGATGAACATTGCCCCGAGCGCCACCCTGCCGGTGCTGCTGCAGGGCGGCGATGCCACCGACCGCGCACGCTTGGCGCGGCTCTCGCCCTGGTTGCAACAGTTGGCGCGCTGCAATGCGCCGGTCTGGCAAGAGGGCGAAGTTCCTCCTGCTGCCCTGCAACTGCTGGGAGAACTGCGCATTTTGGTGCCCTTGGCGGGTCTCATCGACGTTGCGGCGGAATTGCAGCGCTTGGTCAAGGAAGAAAACCGTCTCCTTGGCGAACGGGAAAAGGTGCAGGCGCGCTTGGGGCAGAGTAGCTTTCGCGACCGCGCCCCGGCGGAGGTCGTTGCCCGCGAAGAGGCCCGGGTCGAAGAGCTGAACAGCGCCTTACGCGAGCTGGCTACCCAGCAGGCACGACTGGCAGAAATTGCTCGTCTGGAGGAAAACCCCGCGTGAGCAAGGGGCGAGAGGGCAGATTTCCGCAAGAACGGCTCTACCCCCTCGAGCCCCTCTTTGGCCGCTTTCTTACCCCGCTCGAGCAATTCTTCCGCCGCGCCACCACCGGCGGCATCGTACTGATTGGCGTAACCCTGGTAACCCTGCTGCTCAGCAATTCGGCCCTGCAGGCCAACTATCAGCACTTTTGGCATCAGCATTTGTCCCTGCAACTCGGGCAATGGCGTCTCGATCACGATCTGCAGGAATGGGTCAACGACGCCCTCATGGCGGTCTTTTTTTTCGTCATCGGCCTCGAGCTCAAACGCGAGTTGCTGGTGGGAGAACTAGCCCGTATCAGCGATGCAATTCTGCCCATTGTCGCGGCGCTGGGGGGCATGTTGGTGCCGGCGCTGCTCTTTACCGCTCTCAATGCCGGGACTGTCGGCGCGCCGGGGTGGGGGATTCCCATGGCCACCGACATCGCCTTTGCCATCGGCATCCTGGTTTTGCTGGCCTGGCGGATACCGCGCAATCTCCTCATCTTTCTCACCGCCCTGGCCATTGCCGATGATCTCGGTGCGGTCCTCGTCATTGCCATTTTCTATACCGCCCATATCGCTTGGTGGGCCCTGGCCAGTGCCGGGGGAATCTTTGCCTTGCTCCTCCTTCTCAACCAAAGCGGTATTCGCCAGCCCCTGCCCTATCTCTTGCTCGGGATCCTGCTTTGGTATTTTCTTCTCGTTTCCGGTATCCATGCCTCCATCGCCGGCATTCTCGTCGCCATGACGCTGCCAGCGCGCGGCTCCATCAGCCCCGCGCAGCTACGCGTTACCCTGCGCGAGCGTGAGAAAGACCTGGCCCGTCTGCTCGAACAGGACGCTCCCCTCGATCCCCTGGTGCACCCCGAACTGAGCCATCTTGCCGAGGAACTGCGCCGCACCAGTCGCGCCATGCTCTCGCCGCAGCAACGTCTGGAGCACACCATGGGTCCCTGGGTCACCTTCGTCATCCTACCCATATTTGCCCTTGCCAATGCTGGTGTGGATTTTTCGCAAGTGAGTACTGCCATGCTGTGGAGTTCGGTAACTCTGGGGGTAATACTCGGGCTCGTGCTCGGCAAGTTTGTCGGTATCAGCCTCGCCAGTTGGCTCACGGTGCGCATGGGTCTTGCGCAATTACCCCGCGGTGTTGCCTGGCGCCATCTCCTCGGTGCCGCATGGCTCGCAGGTATCGGCTTTACCATGTCGCTCTTCATCAGCCAGCTCGCCTTTACCCAAAGCGAATTACGGGAAGAAGCCAAAGTCGGTATTCTTCTTGCCTCGCTGCTGGCTGGTATCATTGGCTTACTGTGGCTGTGGCTAGCCAGTGGAGAAAAAACCCATGCTGCCTGCTGATCTCGATGCAACCGTTGCCCGCGCCCTGGCCGAAGATATTGGTAGTGGCGATCTCAGCGCGGCCCTGATCGATCGCGAGCAACTCTTACGGGCCCACATCATCAGCCGCGAAGCTGGGGTGCTCTGCGGCAGCCCCTATGTCGATGCGGTCTTTGCCCGGCTAGCGCCGGGGCTCAGGGTAGAGTGGCAGCTACAGGAGGGCGATGCCATTGCTCCCGGGCAAGAGCTTTGCCGCCTGCAGGGGCCAGCCGGAGCCCTGCTCAGCGGCGAACGCAGCGCCCTCAATTTCTTGCAGCTACTCTCGGCCACGGCAACGCAGACCCGGCGCTTTGTAGAACGCTTGGCCGGCAGCTCCACCCGCCTCCTCGATACCCGCAAGACCCTCCCGGGCCTGCGGCTGGCGCAGAAATATGCGGTGCGGGTGGGCGGCGGCCACAATCATCGTCTGGGCCTCTTCGATGGTATTCTCATCAAGGAAAACCATATTGCCGCCATTGGCGGCATTGGCGCGGCCATCGAGCGTGCCCGCCGCCTCGCGCCGGTGCTCACCCGTATCGAGGTCGAGGTCGAGACGCTGCAGCAGCTGGAAGAAGCACTCGCGGCGGCTGCCGACATGGTCCTCCTCGATAATTTTTCCCTTGCCGACCTGCGTGCAGCCGTGCAGCGAGTAGGCGGACAGATCCCCCTCGAAGCGTCGGGGAATATTTCCCTCGACACCGTGGCTGCCGTGGCCGCAACCGGCGTCGACTATCTGTCCGTCGGCAGCATCACCCGCAATGTGCAGAGTCTGGATCTTTCTCTGCGCTATTTGTGAAGACAATTTTGCCCTTCGATCCTACGCAATTTTTCGTATACACTGTCGCCGCTAACCACCGTCGGAACGGAATCACGCATTGGTCTCCCTGAAAAATTTCATTGCGGCACAACTCGCGGAAATCGAGTCGCCCGAGAGCGAGACGAAGGCCGTCGACCTGCCCGCCGGTGCCCGGGTCATTCCCCGCGAACAGCACAACGTTTCGCGCCGGCAAATCAGCGACGCCGCTTTGCAAGTGCTCAATGGCCTGCATCGTGCAGGTTACCAAGCCTATCTCGTGGGCGGCAGCGTACGCGACCTGCTCCTTGGCCGCGAACCGAAAGATTTTGACGTTTGCACCAGCGCCCGCCCCGAGGAGGTGCGCAAGCTCTTTCGACGCAACGCCCGCCTCATCGGCCGGCGGTTTATCTTGGTGCATGTGCAGTTTGGCCGCGAGATCATCGAAGTTGCCACCTTTCGCGGTGGTGCCAGCACCGACCAGGCACGTAGTGCCAGCGGCCGCATCCTTGCCGACAACGTCTACGGCAGCCTAGAAGAAGACGCCCAGCGCCGCGACTTCACCGCCAATGCGCTGTATTACAACATTGCCGACCGTAGCATCATCGACTTCTGGGACGCCTGGACAGACATTCAAGCCCAGCGCCTGCGCATGATTGGCAACGCCAGCGAGCGCTTTCGCGAAGATCCGGTGCGCATGCTCCGCGCCGCTCGCTTTGCCGCCAAATTAGGCTTCTCCCTCGACCCCGAAATCGAAGCGGCGATTCCCCTTTGTCAGCCGCTGCTGCAGGAGATCCCTGCGGCACGCCTGTACGAAGAAGTGGGCAAACTCTTTCTGGCCGGCTTTGCCCAGGCCTCGCTTGCGGTTTTACAACGATATGGACTCTTTGCCGCCCTCTTCCCGCAGCTGGCTGCCGTCGTCGACCAAGGCGAAGGGGCGCTGGCCCTTGTGCAGCTTGCCTTGGGCAATACCGATGCCCGGGTAGCGGCGGGCAAATCCGTGCATCCCGCCTTTCTCTTTGCCGCCCTGCTCTGGCCGGTGCTGCTTGCCGAGCGGGATCGCTTGATACAAGAAGACAAGCCCGAAGTAGTAGCCCTGCAGCAAGCGGCCAGCGCCGTGCTCGAAGAGAATCGGGGGCAGATCGCCATCCCGCGCCGCTTTACCCTGACGATACGGGAGATTTGGGATCTACAGGCGCGTTTTCATCGCCGCGGTGGACGCCGGCCCTACGCCCTCCTCGCCCATGAGCGCTTCCGCGCCGCCTTCGATTTTCTTGCCCTGCGCCGCGACGCCGGCGAGGATATCGCCCCTCTCGTGGCGTGGTGGCAACAGTTCCAGGATGCCGACAGCGACGGGCGCAAGCAGTTGATTGAGCAGGCCCGCCAAGAAGTGCAAGAGCCTGATCAACTGCCCTTGGGGCCGCTCCCCGTCAGCGACAAGCAGGTGGGCCGTCGGCGGCGGCGCCGACGGCGCTCGCCCAAGCGCCAGCAGGCTGGGGCCGACTAGCATCGTGACCTTCGATCGCCACCTTGCGGGCATCGAGGAGCGTATTGAGCATCTCTGGCCAGCGGCCCGCCTTGCCCGACTGCAGCGGCTCGGTCGCCTGGCAGCGGATGCCGGCGCCGCCCTCTACCTCGTCGGTGGCGTGCCCCGGGATCTCTTTCTCAACCGCCCCAGCAACGACTGGGATCTCACCCTTGTGGGTGACTTCGAGGGCTTCCTGCAGCGCTTGCTAGAACAGGGCTTTCGCGTCGAGAAGCGCTCCGCCTTTGCTACCGCGACTCTCCGGGATCCAGAAAATCTGCCTTGGGAATTGGCCCTCTGCCGAGCCGAGCGCTATCCCCGGCCCGGTGCCCTGCCCGAAATTTCTCCCGCCCCCGCCATCGACATCGATCTGCGGCGCCGGGATTTTCGCTGCAACGCCATGGCTCTCTCCCTCCGGCCAGAGGATTTTCTCCGGCTCGTCGACCCCTTCCACGGTCGCGACGACATCCACGCCGGTATCCTCGAAATTCTGCACCCCGAGTCCTTTCGCGATGACCCCACCCGCCTCCTCCGCGGTCTGCGCTTTTCTCTGCGCTTTGGCTTCCGTCTCGGGCCTCTCGCGCAAGCGCAGCGGCAAGGTCTGCTCGCCGCGGATGGCTTTGCGACCCTGAGTGGCACCCGTCTTTTTCGCGAACTCTGGCTCTTGCTCCAATTGCCCGATCTCGCTGCAAGTGTCAGCGCCTTGCGTGCCTGGGGTTTGGCCGCTCTCCTTCCCGGCGCGCACTTGCCCACCGAATTCGTCGTCGCCAAATTGCGGCGGCTGGCGGCTGTGATGCAGCAATTCCGTCAGAATTTACCAGAGGAGCCTCCCGAGCAGCCTGCCGTAGCCCTGCTTCTGCTCAGCGCTCTGGGGACGGCGGCGGAACGCGCCACCCATTGGCAGCGCTGGCAGTGGCGGGGCGTGGCAGATTGGCAGCGCGCGCTCGATGCCCTGCCGGCCAAGCTGCCCCCGCAGTCCGATGCCGCGAGCCACGCCCGCTATTGGCAGGACTGGAGCGTGGCGGGTATTCTGTGCGCTCTTGCCCTGCAGGACGACCCCGAACTGCAGCGCTCTGCTTGGCAATACCTGCAGGTGCAGCGCCGGCAGAAAACGCCGGTGGATGGGCGTGATCTGCAAGCCTGGGGAGTCGCTCCGGGGCCAGGCCTTGGGGCGCTACTGGCGCGTGTGCAGGATGCGACCTGGAACGGCGTGATTACGAACAAGGACGAGGCTTGGCGTTGGCTGAAAGAACAGAATCTGCTGCCGTGATCGCCTGGATAGGCATCGGCAGCAATCTTGCCGAGCCGCGCCTGCAGGTGGCACGCGCGCGCTTGGCCCTAGCGGAGCTACCCGACTCGCGCCTCGATTGGGTCTCCGACGACTACTGGTCGGAGCCCGTTGGCGGCGTCGTCCAAGATCCCTTCGTCAATGCCGTTGCCCGCCTCGAAACGCGCCTGCCGGCAGAGCAACTCTTGCCGGCCCTGCATCTGATCGAGGCCAAGGCAGGACGACGGCGTGCCCAAGAGCAGGTCTGGGGGCCACGCATCCTCGATCTCGATCTCCTGCTCTACGGCGAACTGCAGAGTCAGGAGCCCCGTCTGCGCCTGCCCCATCCCGAGATTGCCCGCCGCGCCTTCGTCCTCCGCCCTCTGGCGGACTACGATCCAGAACTGCTGATTCCGGGACTGGGCAAGGTAAGCGCGCTGCTACCGGCGGTGGCCATGCAGCGATTGTGGCGCATCTCCGGCGAGGCCGGGGCAAGCGCCAGGATCGGCCAGGCATGTTGATCGTTTGCGAAGGCCCCATGGGGGCGGGCAAAACCAGCCTTACCCGTCTCCTGGCCAAGCACTTTTCGGCGCCGACTTATCTTGAACGGCCGCAAGACAATCCCTTTTTGGCAGATCTCTACGCCGCCCATCGTCATGGCTTGGCTACCGAACTGCATTTCCTCCTCGAGCGCAGCGAACAATGGCAAACCCTACCCGCCGGTCTTTGCTGCAGCGACCACGCCCCGGACAAGGACCTGCTTTTTAGCGCGCAAACCCTCGACCCGCTCGAGCGCGAGCTCTACCTGCGCCTGCGCGCCCGGCTCATGCCCACGCCGCCCCCGGTAGCTTTGATGATCTTTCTCGACGCGCCCCTCGACCTGCTATACGCACGTATTGCCGAGCGCGGCGACCGCTGGGAAGGGGCGCTGCAGAAGAGCTATCTGGCGGGGATTCAGGCCCGCTATACCGACTACTTCGCCGCCTATTCCGGCCCCCATATCGACCTGCGCGGCAGCTCTCTGGATTTCGTTGCGCGGGAGAAGGATGCTATAATCTTGACCGATTTAGTCGGAAATAAACTACACGAGCTGGGGTGGTCCTTTTGAGCAAACGCATCGACTCCTGGATACAGGCCAAGCAGCGCGGCGAGAAGCGCGCCCTGATCACCGCCTACGACTACCCCTTCGCGCAAATGGCCGACGCCGCCGGGCTCGACGGCATACTCGTTGGCGACTCCCTGGGCATGGTCGTGCAAGGACGCGCCGACACCCTCGGGGTGAGCCTCGAGCAGCTCGCCTACCATACCGAGATGGTCGCGCGCGCCTGCACCCGCAGTCTGGTCTTTGCCGATCTACCCCTCGGCAGTTACGAAGAAAGCCCCGCGCAGTGCTGGCGCTCTGCCGTCACCCTGCTGCGCGCCGGCGCCGAAGTCATCAAGTGGGAGGGCGGACTGGAATTTCGCGCGCATCTGGAGTTCTGCGCCGCCCGCGGCCTCAATGTTTGCGTGCATTTGGGCCTGACGCCGCAGCGTTTGCGCCAATGGGGCGGATTCCAGCGCCAGGGTACCAGCGCCGCGGCCGCCGAGAAGCTCGAGGAGGAGGCCCTCACCCTGGCCGACTGCGGCGCCCGCTTTCTCCTGCTCGAGGCAGTCCCGGCGGAGCTTGCAGCGCGCATCAGCGCCCGCAGTCCGATTCCAGTGATCGGTATTGGCGCCGGCCCGGATACCGACGCCCAGGTCTTGGTGTTGCACGATGTGCTGGGTCTGGGCAAGGCGCCGCCCTTTGCCCGCGCCTTTGTCGATGGTGCCGCCCTGGTTGGCAAAGGCTTGGCCGACTACGCGGCGGCAGTGCGGGACGGCAGTTTCCCAGCTGGGGGGCGCACGCGTTGAACACGGTATTGCGCGATCTCGATGGCCTGCACGCCTGGCGACAGCAGCTGCCGGGTAGCCTGGCCCTGGTACCGACCATGGGGCACCTCCACGCCGGGCACCTGTCTCTGCTTCGCCTTGCCCAAGAGCATGCCGACCACGTGCTGGTGAGCATTTACGTCAACCCCTTGCAATTTGGCGCTGGCGAAGACTTTGATCGCTACCCGCGCAGTCTCGATGCCGACCTTGCCCAGCTCACGGAGGCCGGCTGCACGGCAGTTTTCGTTCCTGATGACCGCATCCTCTATCCCCAGGGTAGCGCGGCCATCACGCAGGTCGTGCCGCCCGCCACCTTGTGCGCGATCCTCTGCGGCGTACAACGGCCGGGGCATTTCACCGGTGTCGCCACGGTGGTGCTCAAGCTCTTGCAACTCACCCAGCCCGATCTACTCGTGCTCGGCGAGAAGGATTATCAACAGTACCGCATCGTCCAGCAGATGCTGGCAGACTTTCACCTGTCCACCCGGCTCCTCTGCGGCCCCACCCAGCGCGCCGCCGACGGTCTCGCCCTCAGCTCCCGCAACAGCCTGCTCACCACGGCAGAACGGGCATTGGCTCCGCGCCTGGCTGCCGAGCTCGACCGCCTCTGCCAATTACCCGCAGGCAGCGACGCCGGCTTCGCCGCTGCGGCGGCTCGCGAAAACCTAGAAGCCGCAGGCTTCGTCGTCGACTATCTCGAATTGCGCGACAGCGAAACCCTGCAGTCCCTTCCTCGCACTCAGCCCGGAGGGCGCTGGTTTGTTGCCGCCCGTCTCGGCCAGGTGCGCCTCATCGACAATAAGGTGATGCCGTGAGCGAGCGACGCGAGATTCCCTATAACTACACCTCCTTTTCCGATCGGGAAATCGTCATCCGTTTTCTTGGCGAGGAGTCCTGGCGCATTCTCGACGAACTGCGCGGACAACGGGTTACCGGCCGTTCGGCGCGGATGCTCTTTGAAGTCCTTGGCGACCTCTGGGTGGTGGCGCGTAACCCCTACCTGCAGGAAGACTTGGCCGCCAACGGCAAGCGTCGGCGCGCGCTCTGGCAGGCGCTCGATCATCGCCTCGACGAGATTGCCCGGCGCGCCGATGCCAATCCCTTGGTCATGCGTCTACTCGAGCAGTGCCGACAAGCCAAGGCCAAGTTCATTGCCGATTTTGCCGAGGAGCAGGCCCTGCGCCGTCGCGCTGCCCAGGCCTTGGGTAAGGTCAGTCACAAGGATCACATCGACTTCAGCCCCTACGCCCGCGTCGCCCACATTACCGATGCCTCGGACTGGCGCGTCGAGCTGCCCTTGGTGGTGCTCTATCCCGCCAGCGAGGAAGAACTGGCTGCCCAGGTTCGCGTCTGTCGCGAACTCCAGTTGGCCATCATTCCCCGCGGCGGCGGCACCGGCTACACCGGCGGTGCCATCCCCCTCACCCCGCGCAGCGCCGTCATCAATACCGAAAAGCTCGATCAACTCTCGGCCGTGCAAGAGGTGATGCTCCCCGGCTGTGCCACCCCGGTACCGGTGGTAGAGGCCGGCGCCGGGGTGGTAACCAAGGCGGTGGCGGACCTCGCCGAGGCGGCGGGCCTGGTTTTTGCGGTCGACCCCACTTCCCTCGATGCCTCGACCATTGGCGGCAACATCGCCATGAATGCCGGCGGCAAAAAGGCGGTGCTCTGGGGTACCGCTCTCGACAATCTCGTCTCTTGGCGCATGGTCATGCCCGATGGCAACTGGCTCGAGGTCGAGCGCCTCGACCACAACCTGGGCAAGATCCACGATCAGGAACGGGTGCGTTTTCGCGTCAGCCGCTACGCCGCCAACGGCAAAACCCCCATCGGCAACCCGGAAACCCTCGAAATGCCGGGTTCGGCCTTCCGCAAGGTCGGGCTTGGCAAGGATGTCACCGACAAGGCCCTGGGCGGCCTGCCCGGCATTCAGAAGGAGGGTTGCGACGGCATCATCACCTCCGGGCGCTTTTTGCTGCATCGCATGCCCAAGCATCTGCGCACCGTGTGCCTGGAATTCTACGGCAAGGACCTCGAGCCGGCGGTAGCGGCCATCGTCGAGGTCAAAAACCATGTCGAGTCCCTGCCCGGAGTGCTGCTGACGGGGTTGGAGCATCTCGACGAGCGCTACATCAAGGCCGTGAAATACAGCAACAAGGCACCACGCCGGGAGCGCCCGCGCATGCTGCTCTTGGCAGACATCGCCAGTGACGATGCCGATGCCGTCGGCGCGGCTGCCTCGGCGGTGGTGCGCCTAGCCAACGCCCGCGGCGCGGAGGGCTTCATTGCCACCACACCAGAGTCGCGGCGCCGCTTTTGGGCCGATCGCAGCCGCACCGCAGCCATTGCTGCCCACACCAATGCCTTCAAAATCAATGAAGACGTCGTCATTCCCCTCGATCGTCTGGGCGACTACACCCGCGCCGTCGAACGGCTCAACATCGAGCAGTCCATCGCCAACAAGCTGCGCATCATCGAAGCCCTGCAGCAGTATTTGGCGGGTGAGCTGGCGGAGCTGCGTCA
Source organism: Candidatus Igneacidithiobacillus taiwanensis (assembly GCF_031962545.1). Classification (NCBI taxonomy): domain Bacteria; kingdom Pseudomonadati; phylum Pseudomonadota; class Acidithiobacillia; order Acidithiobacillales; family Acidithiobacillaceae; genus Igneacidithiobacillus; species Candidatus Igneacidithiobacillus taiwanensis. The sequence goes on along the minus strand of NZ_JAVRKK010000004.1, from coordinate 10,566 downwards.
GGTCAAAGACTTTGAAGACAGTGAAGAAGAGCGCGCCATCGTCGCCCAAAAGCGGCAAGCGGCCCTGCACCTGCTCGCCGAGGTGCAGCAACGCTGGCAGGGCTATCTCGCCCGGCTCGACCAGCCAGTGCGCGATCTCCTGCCCACCCTGCCCGCCGCCGAGCGAGTCGGTCTCGATCCCGAGCAGAGTCTTTTGCGTCTCTTGCTACAGCGCGACCTGCGCATCAGCTATCGCGAATCCATCGGCAAGCCCCTGGAGGAGCTCTTTGCGGGCGAGCGCTTCACCGCCGTTCTTGCGGAAATTCGCCGCATCCACGAGCGGGTGCGCCGCACGCGGATCTTCGTTGCCCTGCACATGCATGCCGGCGACGGCAACATCCACACCAATATCCCGGTCCTCTCTTCCGATCGCGAGATGCTGCAGGAAGCCGATCGCGTGGTCGATCGGATCATGGCGGTGGCCAAGGAGCTGGGAGGGGTGATTTCCGGCGAGCACGGCATCGGCATCACCAAGATGCGCTGGCTGGAGCCGGAAAAGGTAGCCGCTTTTCAGCGCTACAAAGAGGCCGTCGACCCCGAGGGCGTCTTCAACCCCGGTAAGCTGCTGCCGGGATCCGGGTTGGAACATGCCTACACCCCCTCCCTGCAACTGGTGGAGCAGGAGGCCCTGATCCTCGAGGCCAGCGCCCTCGATGCCCTTAACCGCGAAATAAAGGACTGCCTGCGCTGCGGCAAGTGCAAGCCCGTGTGCATGACCCACATCCCCCGCGCCAACCTGCTCTATTCGCCGCGCAACAAGATCCTCGCCACCGGCCTGCTCATCGAAGCCTTCCTCTACGAGGAGCAGACCCGGCGCGGGGTGTCGCGACAGCATTTTCGCGCCCTCGAGGATGTGGCGGAACACTGCACTACCTGCCACAAATGTCTAACCCCTTGTCCCGTCGATATCGATTTTGGCGAGGTTTCGGTACACATTCGCAACCTGCTGCGTGCCCGTGGCGAGAAGCATTTTTCCCCCGGCACCCGCCTCGCCCTGCACTATCTCAACGCCAGTGAGCCGCAAACGGTGCATTTTATGCGCCGCGCCGTGCTGCAGCCCGCCTACCAGGCCCAGGCCTTGGCGCACCAAATCGTCAAGCCCCTGCTGCCCAAGGGCGAGGCGCCGGCAACCACAGGCAAGGCGAACCTGCGCGCCGAGGTCATTCACTTTCTGCGCAAGCCGCTGCCCACCGACATGGGGGCACAGACCATGCGGCAGATCCTTGGCATCGTCGACAACGAGACCGTCCCCATCCTCCGCGATCCCCAATGCGCACCCGACAGCGAAGCGGTGTTCTATTTTCCCGGATGCGGCAGCGAGCGGCTGTTCAGCCAGATTGGTATGGCAACCCTTGCCATGCTCTATCGCAGCGGCGTCCAGACGGTGCTTCCCCCGGGGTATCTCTGCTGCGGCTACCCCCAGAGCGCGGCAGGGAAGGAAGACGAGGGACAGGAGATTTCCGTTCGCAATCAGGTGCTCTTCCACCGGGTTGCGAACACCCTCAATTACCTCGACATCAAGACGGTGATCCTCTCCTGCGGCACCTGCATGGATCAGCTGCTCAAGTACCAATTTGAGCAGATCTTTCCGGGCTGTCGACTTCTCGACATCCACGAGTTCCTCCTCGAGAAAGGCGTCAGCCTGCAGGGGGTATCGGGGGTGCAGTATCTCTATCACGACCCCTGTCATAGTCCGATGAAGACCTACAAGCCCCTGCAAGTTGCCGAGACTTTGCTCGGGCAGCCGGTCCGCGCTTCGGAACGCTGCTGTGGCGAGGCCGGTACCCTGGCCACCAGCCGCCCGGACATCGCTACCCAGCTGCGGGCGCGCAAGGAAGAGGTCCTGCATCAGGACATCGAGGCCCTCACCGGCGCTCCCGTAGCCAAGAAAGGCGAGGTCAAGCTCCTCACCGCCTGCCCCGCCTGCCAGCAGGGGCTGGAGCGCTACCGCCTCGATACCGGTCTCGATACCGATTACATCGTCGTCGAGCTCGCCAAGGCGCAGATGGGCGCCGACTGGGCCCGCCAATTTGCCGATGCCGCGCGTAACGGCGGCATCGAACGCGTGCTGCTCTGAGGGCAATGCGGCAGCATGGGTTTTCTCCGCGCTGATCTTCGCATTCAGCTCCTTTCGGCCATTGCTGCCTGCGCCGTCCTGGTTACCGTTCTGCTGGGTTGGCAGCCTGCCATTGCCGTCAATCTACCCTGGATGCTACTCCTGCTCGTCTGGGCCCTGGGCTATCGTGACGTATCCCACTGAGCAAAAAATGCAGATCCTGTCCCTCGATGGGGTCCTCGATCTGCATCAGTTTCGTCCCGCCGAGGTCGACGATTTGGTACGCGAGTACTTGCGCGCCTGCCGCCAAGCCGGCGTGCTGCAATTGCGCATCATCCACGGCAAGGGAAAAGGAGTGCTACGGCGACGCGTGCAACAGATCCTTGCCGAAGAACCAGCGGTGCGCAGCTATGGGCTGGCCAAAGACCGTAGCAGCTGGGGAGCCACCTGGGTCGACCTCTACCCAGCAGACGTCACTCCTCCTCGCAAAGCGACCCGGCTACCCGTGGCACCCATCCGGCCCCCTTTCTGGTATCGTCTGCTGCAAGCCATTTTTTTGCGACGCTAGGTACCACGCATGGAAACCGAAGGGGTAATCAAATTTGACCTACACTGGCAGGCTGGCCCGGCCGCCGATGCCGATTTTTTGCGCCCCCTCGAAAGCTGGCGCCAACGGCTATACGCCATCGACGGCATCGGTGCCAACCCGCGGCGCTACGGCGGTATCGGCTATGGCAATCTGAGTCGTCGCGCCGCGGGCGGCTTCTGGATCACCGGCACGCAGACCGGAGATTTAGAGTGCCTTGTTCCCGAGCACTATAGCCTAGTGGAAAACTGGGACCTAGGAGCGAACCGTGTCGATGCCAGCGGCCCTGTTAGACCTTCTTCTGAGTCCCTGAGCCACGCCGCCCTCTACGCAATACGGCCGGATATTTGCTGGGTATTTCACGCCCACTTACCAGAGCTATGGCGGCGGGCAAGTCAACTCGGCCTGCCGCAGACACCTGCAGCCGTGGAATATGGCACACCAGAAATGGCGCGGGCAGTGCAAGCCATTGCGGCGGACGCCACGCTACCCTTGGTGCTGTCCATGACCGGTCACGAAGACGGCATCCTTGCCGCAGGCCGCAGCGCCGATGACTGCGGCACCGCCTTGCTGCTCGCCTTGGCGCGATCGGCTGCTCTGTAACGCTATTCCTGAATCACTTGTAGCGCGCCGGCTTCCAGAAAAGCCGCCTCAACGATGGCTGCAGCCTGTGGGTCAAAGCCTCCATAGACGGCGGCAATCGCCGGCTTTTCGGCAAACTCGGTGCTCTCTATCCGGGGCTCTTCCTGCAGTAGTAGGTCGAGGGCGGCCGGGATTGCCGGTGGCGCATCTCCCAGGGTCTGGCGTTGGGAACGAATGTTTTGTAGGGCCGCCTGCAGAGCAGCGGTGTCGGTGAATAAGACTTTTACAATAAACACGGTCTCTCCAGTGTGGGGATTTTGGTGGGCATCTCGCTGGTCAGCATTCAGAAAAGATGCTACCTTGATGCCGCTTTAATGGGAAGGAAAGCGTAGACGCAATTCCGATGACTTCGGATACCCAAATCAATCCACTGGAGAGTCAAGACCTGCCGGATCTGCGTAGCATGTTGCCCAACCGATCGGGCCTCGACCTATCGCTCTTCCATCTCTTACTGACCAGCGATTTTTCCAGCGATGTCATTCACGATCCGGCGGATATCTGCAAGACACCAGGAACGGCTGCCATTCTCTTTTCGGAAGACGTGGGCGATGATGGTCGATTAGCAATAGTCGACCATTGCACCACCGAGCAGATATTTTTCCAGCCACAGGAGAATTTATCCCACCGACGCTATGAGCAGAGCCTCATCTGTGTCGACGGGGACGGATTCATTACCGTCTTCCTCACCGACTTCATCCGCCAGGAGAACGGCCTTTACGTCTTTGCTCGCCCGAGTGCCATCTACTCGCGCAAAAAGCGGTTCCGCGATCGTATACCGGCGAATGGGGAAATCACCATTCATCGCAGCAATCGCGAGAGTATCGTTGGTAAACTCAAAGATCTCAGCAACAGCGGCGTGGGTCTGCTGGTCGACGACTGCGATCTGCAAAGCGGGGAAATGATTCTGGTCGATTTCACCCTGCCGGGTTGCGATCCCTTTACCAGCACTGCCCTGGTGGTGCGCCAGGAAAAGCACCTCAACCGCCGCTACGGACTCTTCATTGCCGCGCGTTTCCTGCTTACTCGTTCGCAGAAATCCGCTCTGGATACCATTTTGCGGCAATTGAATCACGAAATGACCCACCCCAACCTGGATCTCGCACCGCCTACACCCGACTTTCCGGAGATGCCTACTCCTACAGAAAAGTCAGAACCGGCCCCCGAGCAAACGGATAGCCCCCGCGCGGCGGCAGAATCTGCGCCCCTCGAAATGGAGCCTGCAACTCTGCCGCGGAAAACCCCGCGCCCAGGCGTCAGTCTGATGGCCAATCTCAACATGGCGACTACCTATCAAGCCAACTTTTCGAGCACCCTGCAGCAGGCTGAACCGCCCAGTCATCCACGAATCGCCCAAAACACCGAGCATGAGATGCCTGGGGAAGCGGCCGACGCACCTTCGGCGCTCAGGTTTGACGCGGAGCCAGATAGCTTACCCACGACGCAATCGCCCGTAGCGGAGACAATGGCGGGTTTCTCGCCCGTGGAGCAGGATGTCGAGCTCGCACCGGACACTATGGACGATGCCGAGCGGGTAGAAGAGGAAGAACTCGCGCAACCCCATTACGAGGAAAGCGAGGCAGTGGCCGAGCCGCATGCGCCGCAAGGCATCGACTCTGCGGAGGACAACTGCGTGTTGGCTAGTGAACTGCCAATAGCTTCCGATACCAACGCGGAACTCTCGGAGATCCCAAGCACAACGCGCGATGAGGAAATGCTGGAAGACGATGTAGAATTGCCGCAGCCCCTCCCCCATACCGAAAGTGCCGAGGCGTCTTCCGAGCCACATGCGCCGCAAGGCATCGACTTTGCCGAGGATACCGGAATGTGGCAAGAGGCGGAGCTGCCAGCCGAGAGCGCTGCGCTTGCGCCGGCCCATCACGAGGAAAGCGAGGCGCTTGCCGAGGCGCAGACGCTTGCGCCCGATAGCGGCACTGCAGATTATCACCTTGCGTTTGATGACGAGGCGGCGGCCAGCGCACCGACGGAAACGCCAGACGGCATTCTCCAATCTGCCACCGAAACATCAGCATTGCAGGCGCCAGAGATCAGTCACAGCGCAGACGAGCGAAGCATGTTTAGCACGGTTTCGACGGTTACTACCGAAGCGACGCCACAATCTTTTGAGTCTTCTTTTTCCTCGCCCTCCTTCGTCCAGGGAAGTACCATGCCAGAGACCAGTTCCTTCGAAGCCACCTCCGTCAGCCCCGAAAAGCCGGCCCCAGGCATTCCCGGTGCTGGAATTCAGCGAGTTCGTACCCAGGTGGAGCTCGCCAGCGTTCTGTGCAGTAAGGCCGAATTGCTTGCCGAAACCGGCGACCATCGTCGAGCCGTCGAATGTTTCGACCATGCGCTCACCGTTCTTGGACACACACAAGATGCAGCGCATCTTGCGCCCAAGGTTTTGGACATCCGAGCACGTTCCCTTCTTGGTCGGGCGCGGTCTCTACATACCCTTGGCGACGGCAGAGCGCTGGAGGCGGCCAACCAAGCCATCGATGTCGTCGGTGCCCACTGGAATGACGACAAGGCCCTACGGCCGCAGCTGGCCATCGACCTGGCACAGGCGCACATGATTCGCGGTACTGCCCTCGCCACGCGCGATGCCGCAAGTGCTGTTCCGGAATATCAACGAGCCCAGGAAATTCTCAGCGTCATCCAAAAACGCTATGGCGAGCAAGTCGCTCCGGGTCTGTTGCATCAGAGTGCACGCACCGCTCTCTGCCTCGGCAATCTCTATGCCGACCAGGGTCTCTATGCCGGCGCTCTACCTTTCCTCGATCAGGCAATCGAGCTGAGCGAGAAAACCGCCAGCACCCTGCCAGAGTCGGTGAGCTGGGCATTGCTGGCGACCAAGGCAAGCGCCCTACTGCAAAAAAGTAATATGCTCTTTCTCCTTGGTCGGGAGGATGAGGCCATGCAACTCACCACCGCTGGTATCCAAGCCTGGCAGCATCTGCAGAATAAGCTGGGCGAAGAATTCACCAGCGATCAAAAGGCAGAGCTTGGCGCAGCACACCTCTTGCAGGCCAAACAGCTTGCCAATTTGGGGCTCTACACCCTGGCCAACCAAGCTGCGGAGCAGGCGCGCCAAGTCTATGTGCAGCTCGAGCATGCCCTGGGAGAGGCGTTCTCGCCAAAAATGCGCCTAGTGCTTGCCGATATTCATCTGCAGGAATCCAACGCGACCCTCGAACAAGGGAATGCGCCAAAGGCCCTCCAGCACGCCCAAGAATCCGTCGAGATCCTACAGAAGCTGGAAAAGCAGCTGGGACAGCAATTCTCCCTCGCCATGCGCGATGTTCTGGGTGCCGCCCTGCTGGCCCTCGGCAAAGCGCAGGGCGCACTAGGCAACAATCGAGCTGCTTTTGAGGCCATGGAAAAAGCGCAGAAGCTATTGCTTGGCTAATTTGACTTACCGCAGCTTGGTCCGCGACCGGGCTGGGTTCTTCCGTCGATGAACAACCTGTTCCGCAATGTCGTCCGGGTGGCAAGCAATACTTTTTTGTCCCGCCTCCTCGGCTTTGTCCGCGACGTCGTGCTCGCACACCTGTTTGGCGCCGGGATGGCCGCTGACGCCTTCTTCGTAGCCCAACGCATTCCCAATCTGTTTCGAAGACTCTTTGGCGAGGGGGCATTTTCTCAGGCCTTTGTTCCCGTTCTCAATGAGTACGTGCGGGAACGCGAGGCAGAGGAGACCCGAGATTTTCTCGCCGACGTCTTCGGCTGGCTGAGTCTCGCGTTGCTTGCCATCACGATCATCGGCATTCTCGGGGCCAGCGTCTTGGTCTATCTCTTGGCTCCCGGGTTTGCCAGCGATCCCACTAAATTCCACTTGGCGGTCTCGCTAACCCAAATCACCTTTCCCTATCTATTCCTGATTTCCTTGGTCGCCCTGTCGGGTGGCATTCTCAACACCTTCGGTCATTTTCAGGTTCCCGCCTTTACCCCGGTATTTTTGAACCTTGCCATCATTTTCAGCGCCCTCCTCTGGGCCCCGCATCTTGCTCAACCTGTTTATGCCGTGGCCTGGGGAATGCTCATTGGTGGCATCGTACAACTACTCTTCCAGATTCCCGCATTGCGAAAAGTTGGGCATTTGCACTGGCCGCGTTTACGACGCCGAGACCCGGGCGTCGCACGCGTGCTCCGACTGCTGGGTCCTGCCGCTTTTGGTGCCTCCGCAGCACAGGTCAACCTATTTCTGAATACCGTTCTCGCGTCCCTCGTTGGCGCCAATGTGGTTTCCTATTTGTACTATTCTGACCGCTTGGTAGAGTTTCCCCTCGGCGTATTTGGCGTCGCCCTCGGTACGGTCGTCCTGCCGACCTTATCCCGTTTACAAGAGGAAGAAACCTTTGCACAGACCCTCGATTGGGCGTTGCGCTGGACTTGGCTGATTGGCCTGCCAGCCACCGTCGGCCTCCTCATGCTCGGACACCCTCTGCTAGTCACCCTCTTTCGCTATGGGGCCTATAGCGCACATGACGCCGCCGAGAGCTTTCGCAGTCTCATAGGCTATGGTCTGGGCATCATTCCTATCATTGCCGCCCGCGTTCTCGCTCCCGCATTCTATGCCCGTCAAGACACCACTACACCCATGCGCTTTGCCATGATCAGTGTCGCCGTCAACATCATCTGCAGCCTGATTCTGGCTTGGCCTCTGCAACAGCTGGGGCTCTCCCTCGCCACCACCATGGCGGCCGTGGTCAACCTGCTACTTCTCTACTGGCGCCTGCGCAAAGACAAGATCTATAGCCCACAACCTGGGTGGGGAGCTTTTCTCGGCAAGACCGTATTGGCTGCCCTCGTGTTGGGAGTTGCCCTCTATTCCCTGCGTGGGTCGAGCGCATCTTGGCTGCGTTGGAGTGCCGAGATGCGCATTTTCCACCTGATGTATCTGGTGTTGGGCAGCGTCGGGCTTTACTTTTTCTTGCTGCGCGTTTTCGGCGTAGCCGAACTCAAGTCGCTTCGGCGACGTTGACGCTACACGTAACGAGAATCTCTGCGCCGATTTTGGCAAAGCCTGTGATTTTCGGCTATCCTGCGGCGACAAGAAATGGTATCCGGAGGAAAAATGCCAAAAAAACGTACCCCAGAAGAAGAAACCATCAATGTCGCCCGCAGTATTCTCTACATAGGTTCACCGTCGATCATCTCCGGTTCTCTCAATACGCTTGAGTTGTCAGGCTGGGCAGTTACCTTTGCAAGCAAGATCGATGATGCTCCCAGTATCCTGAGTCAAACACGCCCGGCCGCGGCACTTGTTGGTTTCGACGAGAGAGATCTGCTCATCAGCGGTTATAAAATCGAGACTATCATTGCGAAATATCAACACGTGCGCTGGATCGCCTTGCTACCCCCCAATGCCCTGGAGGAGACCAGTATCCGAAAGCTAGTCGGGAGCGTTTTCTACGACTATCACACCCAACCGATTCAGAGTGAACGGCTCTTGGTAGTTCTTGGCCACGCAGCGGGCATGGCCGATATTGCTGAGGAGGCACTTTACATCGCACCTCACGAGGAAGGCGCTGGAAAAGAGGTTGAGATGGTGGGCGCCAGCGAGGCTATGCAACGCGTATATCAGGATATCCGTAAAGTTGCATCTACCGACGCGCCGGTGCTCATTACCGGCGAGAGTGGTACTGGAAAAGAGTTAGCTGCCCAGGCCATACACGAACGCTCCAATCGCAAGAATGGTCCATTCATAGCCGTCAATTGTGGTGCTTTGCCGGCTAATCTCATCCAGTCCGAGCTTTTCGGGCACGAAAAAGGATCGTTCACCGGGGCTCATGAACGTAAAATTGGTCGTATTGAAAGCGCTACCGGCGGCACCCTGTTCCTCGATGAAATTGGCGACTTGCCCCTAGAGTTGCAAGTAAACCTCCTGCGCTTTTTACAAGAGCAAAAGATCCAACGCATAGGTGGGCACGAGGATATAAAAGTAAACGTGCGTGTTCTGGCAGCCACCCACGTCAACCTCGAAAAAGCGATCAGTCTTGGAAGCTTTCGCCAGGACCTCTATTACCGTCTCAACGTCTTGCAAATTCGCATGCCCCCCCTGCGCGAGCGCGAGGGCGATATTCCGCTGCTTGCGCAATATGTCTTCCAACGCTTTGCGGATGAGCGCGGTCATCGAGTAAAAGGTTTCAGTGAAGATGCTTTGCAGATCATGTGCAACTACGATTGGCCCGGCAACATCCGAGAACTTATCAATCGCGTGCGCCGAGCGATGGTGATGTGCGATAAATTTCTGATTACTGCCGCAGATCTAGGTCTTGAACGTCGACGCAATTCCCGCCTACGGCTAACCCTAGCGCAGGCGCGAGATGCGGCCGAGCGCGATGCCATCCGCGCAGCGCTCGCAGACAATCTCGGTAGCGTTACTAGAGCTGCTGAGCAACTGCAGATATCCCGGGTTTCACTCTATCGGCTCATGGAAAAACACGGTATCGCGATGCCAACAGCGAAGAGTTAGCAGGTGCTCAAACCCTGTAGTATCTCTGGTTGATGGACAGAATTATTTTTCTTTCAATACATTACCTAAAAAACCGCAAAACTGTAACTCCTGCTTTACAAACACCCCTCTCCGAACTTATCTAATTGATTGGTAAAGGTAACTTACCAACGATCGAGTCGAGGGAAGAGCTCGTCGCGGTCCAGCTGTACCAAGCATCTTACAGCCAGCCTCTGTCCATCCCTATGGTATTTTCGCCTGCGACATGTTTTTCAGTAGGTTAGACTATTGGCACGCGCATTGCTTATAGGACAGTCGTAATGCTTTGAGGGCACCGCCATGTCAACCGAACCACGTCGCTTTACTGTTTGCTGCAGTGCACTCGCGGTAGCGATCGTAGTGGCTCTAGCAGCCACCGGCGCATCCGCAGCCTCCCTAATCCCTGGGGTGCAAACCCAGACCGTTAGTAATCGAGGCTTGGCTGAGGTCAGCGGTAAAGGCATCCCCGTAAACCTTCCCAAGGTCGCCAACCAAAACGGTAGCAGCGTTGTCCTCTGGGATGAGTTGCAAGGCAAGGGCGGCAAGAGCACTAACATCCAGATCGGGAGCGCCAACCTCCAGAATACTTCCATGGCTGTTGGTCGATGAAACCCTGCATTGTAAAGCGAGGAGATTGCCTCATGTGCCGCCAGACCTTTGTCTTCCTGATCGTAGCCGCCGCCTCCGCATTCAGTGCATCGGTCTTGGCTGCGCCCGATGTTCTTGCCGGTAACACCTTGCAGTCGCAGA
>NZ_JAVRKK010000003.1:0-67680 GCF_031962545.1 Candidatus Igneacidithiobacillus taiwanensis | reverse complement strand
CCGATGCTGGCAAAGAGGAGATAGGCAAAGCGCCGCCGCGCCCTTGGCTCGATGCTCATGTGGACGGGCGCCGGGAATCGCCCTTGGCGTGCTGCTCGGATTTTTGGGCGGCACGGCGCTCGGCCAGGGTGCCCACTTCGTAGTGGATGAGCAGACGATTTTCCTTGGCGAAGTGGAGGATTTCTTTGTAGGCCTCGGGGCGGATCTGTTCCAGCTCCTCATCCATGATGATCGCCGCATTGCCATTGATAGTGGCAGGCTCGATCATCGGCAGGTAGTGGATCTTGTGGTCGCTGCCAAAATGCGCCAAGCCCACTCCCTCGATGAGCATCTCTGCCCAAGCCGAGGGACGAAACTTAGCACCTTTGTCATTGACACCCTCGATGATGATCATGACGCCCCCTTTTCCTTCAGCGCGCCATAGCATAACCCAAGAGTCGTCGGAGCGGAAAAGCGCGAGCGAAGGAAGGACGGCTGCCGCATCAGTTGTCTTGCGCGAGCTGGAAGTCTTCTAGGAATTCGGCAAAGGCCGAACCGATTTCTGGATGACGCAGAGCGAAGTTGACGGTGGCCTGCAGGTAGCCGAGCTTGTCGCCGCAGTCGAAGCGCCGGCCCCGAAAACGGTAGGCGAGCACCTGCCGCTCGCCAAGCAGCTTGGCGATGGCATCGGTGAGCTGAATCTCGCCACCCGCACCCGTCGTCGTATTTTCGAGAAAGTGAAAAATGCGCGCCGGTAGAATGTAGCGCCCCACCACGCCCAGATTGGAGGGAGCCTCTTCCGGCTTGGGCTTTTCGACGATGCGGCTGACCTGATAGATCTGTTCATCCCAGGCGCGCGCCTCGACTACACCATAGCGGGTGCTGTGCTCGTAAGGGATCTCCTCGACTCCGAGAATACCAGCCTGGTAGCGGTGATGCTGCTCGACCATCTGCGCCAATACCGGCTCATCCGCCAGCATCAGGTCGTCGGCGAGGAGGACGGCAAAGGGCTCTTCGCCTACCACCGGGCGCGCCATCGATACCGCATGTCCAAGACCCAAGGGATAGGGCTGGCGCAGATGGATGATGCTGATGTGGCTGGGCACAATGGCCCGCACCTGTTCCAAGAGGGCGTTCTTGCCCTTTTTCTCGAGTTCGACCTCGAGCTCGTAGGAAACGTCGAAGTGATCGGCAATGGCCCGCTTACCGCGCCCGGTGATGAAGATCATCTGGTCGCAACCGGCGGCAATCGCCTCTTCTACCGCATATTGGATCAGGGGTTTGTCGACCACCGGCAGCATTTCCTTGGGGCTTGCCTTGGTGGCGGGCAGGAAGCGAGTGCCAAGCCCCGCCACCGGGAAAACTGCCTTACGTACGCGATCCATGCTTCCTCCATTGGGTTGATGAATGGTCAATCGACTTCTTGTGGCTGCTGCTCCGGCAGCACCCTTTCCCGCGCTGTTCGCCCACTGCCCACACCGCCGGCCATGGCAAAGCGCAAGGCCTGCTGCGGGCTCATTTCGGGCAAGGGAATGACGCGGCTGCGCGGCACCACGCAAGTGAATCCGCCCACCCCATAACTCATGGGAACAAAGACGGCGATGCAGTCTTCGTCGGCAATGCTGGATAGTTCCGGAAGCTGGTCGCGGGTGACCAATCCAACGAGATAGCCCATGTCGCCTTCTTGCCGCAGTAACACAGCACTGCGAAAGCCGCGTTCCTTGCCGCCAAAGAGGAGCTCGACGGTCTCCTGAATGGTGCTGTAAAGACTGTGCAGAACGGGAATGCGCTCGAGTAGGGCATTGAGGCGCTCAAAAATCCAGGCGGTGAAAACGTGCGAGGCAAGAAAGCCGACGGCAAAGATGCAGAGCAGGGTGAGAATGATGCCGAGGCCGGGGATGTCCATACCAAAAATGGCGTGGATGGGGGCGGCAAAAATGCTATCGACCCAACCGCCCACCACGAGCACCACGTAAATGGTCAGTCCAATTGGCAAAGAAATGAGCAGACCTTGGATGAACCAGCGGCGCGGATGCCAACGCCGCTGCAGGGTCATCTTTGGGTTGGGCAAGGGCAGCATCAGTTTGGGGGCCTCGTTGAACTTCGTGCGCGCTAAGTATAAACGCGACTGTACCGCAAGATCATCCGCGGGTCGCTATGCCTCCGTATCGCCCTTGAAGTCCTCGGGGCGTAAGCCATGCTTGCGTAGCAGCTTGTAGAGGTCGGTGCGATGGCGCCCGGCAATGCGCGCAGCGCGCGAGATGTTGCCGTCGGTACTGTGCAGTAGGGTCTGCAGGTACTGCCGCTCGAAGGCGGCACGCGCCTCGTGCAACTGGGCAAAGGCGGGAGTCTCGGCGCCGCGACCCGGATCCGGAATGGCGGCAGCCTTGATCCAGCCGTCGGGGCTCAAGGCAAGCGCCTGGGTGACGGCATTCTCGAGTTCGCGCACATTGCCGGGCCAGGGACGCTGCAGAAGTTTGTCGAGGGCGCCGGAGTCGAAGCCTTGGATCTCGCGTCCCAGACGACTGGCCTCGCGATCGAGAAAATATTGGGCGAGTAGCAAAATATCCTCGGGACGCTCGGCGAGGCTGGGAACCCGCAAGGGCACCACGTAAAGACGATAGTAGAGATCTTCGCGGAACTTGCCGGCAGCGAGCAGGGCGTGGATGTCCTGATGGGTGGCACTGATGATGCGCAGGTCGACGGGATACTCTGCGCGACCACCGACCGGACGCACCTGCCCCTCCTGCAGCACCCGCAATAGCTTGACCTGGAGGGCCAGGGGGAGGTCGGCGACTTCGTCGAGAAATAGCGTGCCGCCATGGGCGCTGCGCAGTAAGCCCATATGGTCGGCACCGGCGCCGGTAAAAGCCCCTTTCACATGGCCGAAGAGCTCACTTTCGGCTAGGTCGGGGGCGATGGCGCCACAATTGATGGCGACAAAGGGGCCGTCCTTGCGGGTGCTGGCCAGATGAATGGCGCGCGCCACCCGTTCCTTTCCTGCACCGCTCTCGCCACTGAGGAAGACACTGGCTTGGGTCGGTGCCACGCGGGTTACATCGGCCATCAGGTCGGCCATGGCGCGGCTGTGATAGAGCAGGCTACGATTGGCCTGCTGGCGCAAAGTCTCCCGCAGGCGGGAGGTTTCCTGGCGGCTCTGCCGCTGCTCTAGAGCAGATTGGATCAGCTCCTGCAGTTCCTGATGCTGGAAGGGTTTGGCCAGATAGCCGAAGGCGTTGGCGCGCATGGCGGCAACGGCATTGGGGATGCTGCCGTGGGCGGTGAGGAGTAGAACCGGCAATTCTGGATCTCTTTCCTGCACCTGCTGCAGCAAATCCATGCCGTCGATATCGGGCATGCGCAGATCGCTGATCACCAAATCGGGAAGCTGCTGCTCCAGTTGTTGCAGAAGCAGGGTCGGATGACGAAAACTATGCACCTGATGTCCCTCACTCTCCAACCAGAGACTGAGTACGCGTAGAAAATCCGGATCGTCATCAACCACAAAAATGGTGGCTAGGGAGAGTTCTTCGCTCACTAGTGTTTTCCTTGCAGGCTCTTCTGCGCCTCCGACTGCAACAACGAGTTGAGGCGGTCTAGCTGCTGTTTTTGCGCAGTATTTTCGGCCTTCAGATGCGCGATTTGCGCTGCCAGGGTATTGTTTGCCGCACTGTCTGGGCAAGAGCGCGGCGCTGGCGCCGGTTGCTGCCAAGACGCCAGCAAATTGCGCCAAGGCTGTACCTCTTGGGCCATCTCAGGATTTTGCGCCGCCATGGCGAGTTCCGAACGCGCCGCAGCAATGGCATTGGGCGTGAGAGGTTGCGCCTGTAGATAATGGCGGGCGAGATCGAGATGAATCTGCGCGCAGGCGTAAGAACTTGCCGCGCCGCAGTGGGCCAGCGACTGCAGCAGGCGGGCCTGGGTAGACACGGTGGTAGTGGGCGCGGGAGGCAGCCGTTGGGCACAGGCGCTCAGCAAGAGGATGGCAGCAAGAACGGCAAGCAGGTGCTTAGGCATTGCCATCCGCCGCGGGCAACCAGAACTCTGCCACAAGCCCTGGGCAGACATTGCGGAGCCTTATGCGTCCGCCCTGTGCCTCGACGAGCTCCCGGGCGATCGGCAGCCCGAGCCCGGTTCCCTTGCTCAGAGCCCCCTTCTCCGGCACTTGAAAAAATTCCTCGAAGACCTTCTCCAGCATGGATTCCGGAATGCCTTTGCCATAATCGCGTACGGCAAAGTGTATCTCGTTGCCTTCCGCATCGACAGTCAATTCCACGAGGCTCTCCGCCGGGGCATATTTATAGGCATTGGTGAGTAGATTGCTGAGGATTTGCGCCAGACGCTGCGGATCGGCACGCACTGCACGCTGACTGCGGCAAGCAATCTGCAGCCGCTGTTTTTTCTGCTCAAGCAGGGAGCGAAAGCGCCGCTCGAGCTCGTGCAGCAGAGTTTCCGGGGCGAGGGTTTCGATCTGGTAGTCGAGGCTGCGGGCGCGCAGGGCGTGCAGGTCGAGCATCTCCTGAATGGCAATGAAGAGCTCCTGCATTTGCCGCGTAATGATTTCGAGGATTTCCCGTTGCCGCGTGTCGAGGGCGCCAAAGCGCTCACTGAGGAGCAATTCCGCCCCCGAACGTGCCGAGGCCAGGGGTGTTTTGAGTTCATGGGAAATTTGGCTGAGAAAGAGATGGCGCAATTTCTCTTCCTCTTCCAGCCGTTCTTGCATGAGGGTAATGCTGTTGGCAATGGCGCGCAGTTCGGGCGGCCCGACCTCGGCAACCTGGGCGCTCTTGCCGCTGGCGATGTCTTCGAGGGCGGCACGGATGGTCGCCAGCGGTCGACTGAGGCTGACCTTGACTCGCCAGGTCACCACAATGGCGAGCATTGCACTAAAAAAGACCAGGGCAAGGATGAGCCAAGTAGCGTGTTGCCGCGCCAGCGCAGCACGTGCTGCCTCTTTTTGGAACAGTTGCTGCAACAAGGTGCGCAGTTGCTGGAGACCCGTATCGAGCTGCTCTTGCTGTAGCGGTTTGGCTGCACTCGTAGAAAAACTTTGCAGCTGCGCCTGCATGTTGCGCACAACGGCCGCAATCTGCGGGTGCTGGTCCAACTGCGGGAGCAGGCCAGCAAGTTGTTCCTGCTCCTTTTGCAGCAGGTCGTTACTGATTTTTCGGTATCCCTGGCCGGGCAAGAGCGCGCCCAGGCGTAGGTAGAATTCTGCCTGCTGCTGCAGGGCTTCGATGCGCAGGATGTCGCGCTGTAGGGGAATGGCGACTTGCAGCAAAGTGTCGCTACTTTCCTGCAGGGTGCGCACCGCCTGCAGGGCGAGGGCACTGATGGCACTGACGGCCAGAAACACCGCGAGAGCGACCCAGAGTACCCGCCGTAGCAGCGAGCTCGGTCGACGCTCCCGCGTTGCCGCCACGGTTGCGGTCGAAGGGAAGGAGCTGGGTAGACTGGCCTGGATATCTTGCATGATCCTCAGTCTACTGCTTCCCCGTATTTTCGCTACTGTAGTCGATTGGCCACGCGCAGTTTTGGGGAGCTGTGGCGTAATTCACTGATTCGTATGCTTACAAGGCGGTGGCATATGGATTGCATTAGAAAAACCGCATATTCTGATGCAACAAAGGAGGCCACCGATGCAACTCTTCACTCTGGAAAGATCTGGTCTGGGCAATCGTTATGCTCTCATCAGCCGCGCGCAAGAAATCCTGCTCTTGGATTTTCATGCCCTTACCCTGGAAGAGGATCTGGATCGCGTTCTCGAGCACCTTCCCGAACCGCGGAGCGTGGCAATCCTGCAGACCCGGCGTGCGCCCGCCTTGGGTACGGCGCGCGAGCGGCTGCAGTTGCTCCTGCCCGAGGCCACGGCCTTGGGGCCGGATGATGACATCTCTGCCCTCGAACCGCTGCGGATGGAAGGGGGGTTGCTACAGATCCTGCCACTCGGGAATGGCTACTGGGGTTATCGCATGGGAGAGTATCTCTTTCTTGGCGCGGTGCGCGACGCCCTCGGGCGCTGGCGGGGTGATGCCGCGGGCCGTAGTCTGCTCGCCCAGGCGGAGCCGGGCCGGCGGCGGCTCTGGGCCTTCCCGGCGGCGGCAGAGGGAATCGTCGATTTGGCGGCGGTGCGCGCGGGCCTAGCCGCCTAGGTCTTGGCTGGCATCCGCCAGCAGTTTGTGGGCGGCAGCATGGATGCTTGCGTCGATTTTGCTACCGCCAAGCATACGGGCGATCTCATCGCTGCGCGTTTGGGCATCGAGAAGGCGTATGCGGCTTTCGGTTTGCCCATCCTGCACCGACTTTTCGACCAGCAAGTGTTGATGACCATGGGCTGCCACCTGCGGTAAGTGAGTGACGCAGAGCACCTGGTGCGTGCGCCCAAGCTGGCGCAGCAGGCGGCCGATGCGCTCGGCGACGGCGCCGCCAACGCCAACGTCCACTTCGTCAAAAATCAGTGTTTCTATGCCCTCGAGCTGCAGGAGCACCTGCAAAGCGAGGCTGACACGCGCCAACTCGCCGCCCGAGGCAACCTCGGCAAGGGGCTGGGCGGGGTGGCCGGGATTGACGGAAATCCAAATCTGCAGCACATCCCAGCCTTGCGCTCGCCAGTGCGCCTCCCCGGACTGGGCTTCGAGCCGCAACTCGACCACCGCGTGCTGCATGCCCAAGGCCCGTACCTGCTCTTGCAGGGCCTGCGCGAGTTTTGGCGCGGCGGCGGCACGAGTCCGGCTCAATGCGGCGGCCGCTGCGGCGTATTGGCGCCGGTGTTGTTCGAGTTTTGCTGCGGCCTCGGCCAGCGGATCGCCGCCGCCCTCTGCGGCGGTAAACTCCTCCTCGAGCTCGGCAAGCAGGGCAAGGAGGCCGTCTAGATCGCGGCGATGCTTGCGCTGCAGATCCTGGAGCTCCTGCAAGCGTCGAGCGATGCTTTCCAGGCGTTCGGGATCGGCCTCGAGCTGATGCAGATAGCCGCGCAGTTCCTCGACTACGGCGCCGGCTTGAATCGTCGCCTCTTCCAGCAGTGTCGTTGTCTCTTGCAGGCGCGCGTCTTTCTGCCGAGCCTGCTGGAGGCCGCGCTGTGCCTCCCCGAGGCGTCGTAGGGCGCCATCATCGCTGTCGAGGGCGAGGAGGGCTTGGTCGACACCGGCACGGATCTGCTCAACGGCAGCCAAACGCCGCTCTTCGTCTTGCAATTCTTCCCACTCTCCTGGCCGCAGCTTGGCCTGCCGCAGTTCCTGTAGCAGAAACTGTCGCCACTCCCGTTGCGAGGCGTCCTGGGACTGGGCGGCTTGGCGTTCTTGCCAATGCTGTAGGGCATCGCGCCACTGCCGCCAAAGGGCGGCAAGTTGGGTCAGGGTGGCTTCGCTGTCGGCAAAACGGTCCAGTAGTGCCAGTTGCCGCTCGGGCTTGAGCAATTGCAGATGCGCGTGTTGCCCCAAAATATCGAGGAGCAGGCCGCCGAGTTCCCGCGCCTGTTGGCTGCTGATGGCGCGACCATTGAGAAAAAGACGGCTGCGCCCTTGCAGTGGCAGGATGCGGCGTAGAATCAGCGTATCTTCGGCGGGCAGGCCTTGCTCTTCCAACCAGCGATCCGTCGCCTCGTTGCCGCTGAAACTGCCGAGGATTTCCGCCTGCTTGGCGCCGTGCCGCACCATCTGCGGCGTGCCCTTGTCGCCCAGCAGGAGGGCGATGGCATCGATGAGGATGGACTTTCCCGCTCCCGTCTCGCCGGTCAGCACCGTCAGGCCGCTGCCTAAACTGATATCCAGGGAGCGGATCAGGGCAAAATCGCGAATCTGTAAATCGAGCAGCATCAGTCCTCGCCAGGGGGTTCGGCCCAGTGCAGTTTGTCGCGCAGGATGGCGAAAAAGTCCTGCTCCCGCGGGTGGAGGAATACGGCATCGCAATCTGCCCGCTGCACGTGGATCTCGTCGCCGGCAACCATGGGGAAGGAATTGTGGCTATCGAGGCTGAGGGCGGCCGGATGACGGGCGGCACTGAGGCGAAAGCGCAAGGGTAGATGATCGGGCAGGACGATGGGGCGGGTGCTCAGGGTATGGGGGCAGATGGGCACCAGCAACAGGGCGCTGAGCTCGGGGGTGAGAATGGGACCGCCGGCGGAGAGCGCGTAGGCAGTGGAGCCGGTGGGGGTGGAGAGAATCAGGCCATCGGCACGCTCGGTGTAGAGTTGTTTGCCGCCGAGCTGCACTTGCAACTCGATCATGCTCTCGCCACAGCCCTTGTGGACGAAGACCTCATTGAGGGCAAGACCGGCGCCCACCCGCGCCCCTTCTCGCCACAGCTCGGCACGAAGCACGCTACGTTTCTCCTTACGGTAATCGCCCTGCAGAATTGCGGGCAGGGTACGAGCGATGTCTTGGAGCGAAATATCGGCCAAAAAGCCGAGCCGTCCCAGATTGATGCCGAGGATGGGTACATTGCGTCCGGCAAGCTCGCGGGCGCTGCTGAGCAGGGTACCGTCGCCGCCGAGGGCAATGACTAGGTCCTGCGGCGTTGCCTCGTTGAGGCTACTGAAGACGGGAAGATTGGGAAAATGTTCCCGATAGCGGGCATCGATGCGTAGATCGCAGCCCCAGCTGCGCAGGGCTTCGGCGAGCTGGGCGAGGGCGGGTAGGGCGCTGCTGTCGCGATACTTGCCGAGGAGAAAGATGCGCGCAAAGGCGGTCATGGAAATCTTTTCCTCATTGCTGTAGCGGGTGGCCGCAGTGGCTGCAGAACTGGTCGGCAGGGCCAACGCTCTGGCCACATTGCGGGCAGTAGGCGATGGGTGCTGGCGCGCTGGTCAATGCCGGAGGCGCCGGCGCGGGGAAGAAAGGTGCGGGCGCTGGTTCTTTTTTGTCGTCCACCAAAGCCCAAATGAGAGAGCCGAGCCAGCCGACCAGGCTCCAACCAAGAAAGAGATTGAGCAGAAAGATGGCCAGAAAATTGTGCGCCGAGCGGGAGTAGGCAATGACGCTGGGGATGAAGTATATCGCGGTCCCAACCACGATCATGAAGATGATGGCAATCATCATCCAAGCTCCCAGGTATGCGTGATCCATGCTTCCTCCGGTCAGTCCCGAAGCAATTATTCCACAAGCGCGTCGCCCCGGCGACTTGGCCCCTTGCCGTCCTGGCGCTATGCTGCCAAACAGAACTTTTTGTAAAGGAATCCGGTAATGCGCGTCGAATTTCCCATCATCAATCGCCTCGGTCTGCATGCCCGCGCCTCGGCAAAATTCGTCAGCATCTCCGCGCGCTACCCTTGTCAGGTATGGCTGGAGCGGGATGGGCATCGGGTCAATGGCAAGAGCATCATGGGCTTGATGACGTTGGCAGCGAGCCAGGGCACCGTGCTCACCCTGGAAACCGAGGGCGAGCAGGAAGCCGAGTGCAGCGCCGCCCTCTGCGCCTTGGCCGCCAACTATTTTGGAGAGGGCGAGTGACCTTCGAACTGGCAGGTATCGGCGCGGCGGCGGGCATTGCCATTGGCACCGC
Source organism: Candidatus Igneacidithiobacillus taiwanensis (assembly GCF_031962545.1). Lineage (NCBI taxonomy): Bacteria > Pseudomonadati > Pseudomonadota > Acidithiobacillia > Acidithiobacillales > Acidithiobacillaceae > Igneacidithiobacillus > Candidatus Igneacidithiobacillus taiwanensis. Next base: position 58,203 of record NZ_JAVRKK010000003.1, on the reverse strand, counting down.
CGTGGTGCTCGAGCCGGCTGCCATCGAAATTCCCGACTACAGCATTGCCGCGGCCGATGTGGATGCCGAGGAACAGCGCCTGCGCGGCGCCCTTGCCTTGGCGCGGGATGAGTTGCTGCGGGTGCGTGAGGCGATTCCCCGCGATGCCCCCCAAGACACCCGGCTCTTCATCGACGCCCACCTGCTCATGCTCGACGACCCTGCCCTGCGCGATCGGCCCATTCGTCTCATTCGCGAACAGCGCCGCAATGCCGCCTGGGCCCTGCATCATGAACGCGAGCGTCTTCTCGAAGTCTTTGCGCGGATGGAGGACGCCTATCTGCGCAGCCGCAGCGAGGATGTGCTGCAAGTTACGGACCGCGTATTGCGACATCTGGTCGGTGCCCAGGTGGCGCAGCTGGCGGCGGCAGACCGGATCATCGTCGCCGCGGAACTGAGCCCTGCCGACACAGTTCTCCTCAAAAATGGCTCCGTCCTTGGTTGGGTGACGGATTTTGGTGCTGCTACCTCGCACTCGGCGATTCTGGCGCGTAGCCTCGGCCTGCCGGCGGTGGTTGGCACCCACCAGGCAACCCGCTTGCTGCGCAGTGGCGATCAATTGGTGGTGGACGGCGAGAATGGCACGGTGCTCGTCAACCCGAGTCCGGAGTTGCTGGCCGACTACCGCGAAATCCAGGAACGGCGACAACGCCGACGACGTCTGCTCGAAGAGGAGCGAGACCTGCCGGCGATTACCCTCGATGGCACGGCCATTCGCCTCTTTGCCAACATCGAATTGCCCGAGGATGTGGAGGGCGTAAAGCGCAGCAATGCCGAAGGCATCGGCCTCTTCCGCAGCGAGTTTCTCTTCATGAATCGCGCCGACAGTCCCAGCGAAGAAGAGCAATACCAGGCCTTTGCCCGCGTGTTGCGAGAACTGCCGGGCACCGAGATCACCATTCGTTCCGTCGATGTCGGAGCCGATAAGCTGCTTGCCGATAGCGATCTGCAAATCCATGCCCAGGGCCTCAATCCGGCCCTGGGACTGCGCGGTTTGCGTCTATGTTTGCGGCGCCCCGACTGGTTTCGTCGCCACTTGCGCGCCATCCTTCGTGCCTCGGCCCTGGCGCCCTTACGACTGATGCTGCCCATGGTCAGCACCATCCACGAGGTGCAGCAGGTGCGCCAGCTGGTGGGGCAACTGCAGCGCGAGTTGCGTGCCGAGGGGCACGCGGTGGCCGAGCACTTGCCCATCGGCATCATGGTAGAGATCCCTGCCGTTGCCATGGCAGCGCATTGTTTTGCCGAAGTCTCGGATTTTTTCTCTATCGGCACCAACGATCTCACCCAATACGCCCTGGCGGTGGATCGCGGCGATGACGACGTCAACGGCCTGTTCGATCCCCTACATGTAGGGGTGTTGTCGATGATCCAACATACCATTGCTGCTGGTGCGGCGGCGGGCATCCCCGTTGCCATGTGTGGCGAAATGGCCGCCAATCCGCAGTGGACCCCGCTTCTGCTGGGTCTTGGTCTGCGCCAGTTCAGCATGTATCCGGGTGCCATTCCCGAGGTGAAGGCGGCCATTCGTCACTGCGATTTGGAGGAAGCCAAGGTTCTGGCTCTGGCTGCCCTGACCGGAGATGCGGCCATCGCCTCGCCAGCGGATGATGGCGCGCACTGAGCGCTTTGCCTGGCTAGGACTCGCCTTTTTTGTCCTGGTCTTGGCGACGTATGTGGGCGTCGTGGTTGGTGTACCGCGATATCTTTTGGCGCAGGTACTCAGCAACGCCCTGCAAGAGCCGGTCGCCCTCGCCCAAAACCCGCTCGTGACTACCGATGCTTCCGGTTTGACGCTGGAGTTACCGGGGCTGCGGGTCGGCAAACAACTGCTGCAAGTGCAACGTCTGCAGGCTTTCTGGTCGTGGCGAGCAATCCGCCGAGGGCGCTGGTACGATCTGCAATTGCGTCTTGATGCGCCACGCTTGCGCGGCCCTTGGCCCCGTCGCGGCGGCTCTTCTGGGGGATCGCCCACCCTTCCGGCGCGTATCGATATCCACAATGGCGAAGTCACCTGGCCTGTCGGTGGCAAAGAACTGCAGTTGCGCGACTTGCAGCTGCGCTACCAAGCCAAGCAGGGGGGGAGCGTCGATGGCCAACTGCGCTATGGCAGCCAAAGCCTTCGGCTCCATGGTCTCTACCAGATGCCAATGGGAGGCAAGGCGGGCGTGCTACGTGTACATGCCGTGGGCGCCAAGGAAGCTCTGCAGATGGCGGCGCAGCTGCAAACCACGGGCGCCGCCATACGCAGCCAGCAGGGCAAGCTAGACCTGCGTTGGGGAGGGTACACAGGCACCTGGCAATGGCAGGGGCTGCGCTACGTTCCCGGGCGGGAGACCCTGCAGATACAGCACTGGCAGCTGCGGGCGCAGCCGCAGTTGCAAGGGGAGGGCAGTTTTACACTGCACTGGCACAAACCTTTGCGTCTACAAGCCAGGTGGCAGCTGACGAGCGAGAATCTGCCGGCCTGGCTAGCTCTAGCGGGTGTTCAGTCCTTGTCGGCGCAACAACGGGCGGCTCTGGAACCGGCGGCCGTGCAGGGAGAGTTGCGCTGGACCGGCAATGCTGCCATCAGCATCGATAAGCTGCAGGGAATACTTGGCACAACCCACTTTCTGGCACGGCTCGAGCGGCCGACACCCACTGCCCCTTGGGAAGTGTCGGCAACGATCCCGAGGCTGCGGCTTGATCCTTGGTTATCGTCCAGCCCTTCCCGCCGCCCCAAGCCCTTTGCCCTGCCAAGCCTTCCCGCGCAATGGCCGCCCTTGCGCGGCAGCCTCGAGATCGGGGTGCTTTCTTGGGGTAAGTGGCAGGCCAAACAAGTGCGCATTGCCTTGCAGCAGGCGCAGTCATGAAGCGCCCGCCCTTGGCCGAGTTGCTGCTACCTTGGTATGCCGAGGCGGGACGGCATCATTTGCCTTGGCGGCAGAATCGCGACACCTATCGCCTGTACCTTGCCGAGATCATGCTGCAGCAGACCCGGGTAGAGACGGTACAACCCTACTACCAGCGGTTTCTTGCCCGCTTTCCCACTTGGCAGAGTCTGGCTGCGGGCGATCTCGATACGGTTTTGGCCCTGTGGAGCGGCCTCGGCTACTATGCCCGCGCCCGCAATGCCCATGCCGCGGCGCAAAGGGTGGTGCAGGTCTTTGGTGGTGAATTTCCCCATGCCCTGGAGGCGGCAATGACCTTGCCTGGGGTGGGGCGTAGTACCGCCGCTGCGGTGCTCGCCAGCGCCTACGGGCAGCGTCAGGCCATCCTCGATGCCAATGCCCGGCGGGTGCTGTTTCGCTACCATGGGCTGCGCGGCGCGCCGCGAGATGCGGCCAACGAGCGCCGGCTCTGGCAGCTTGCGGAGCAGGAAACCCCCGCGCAAGCTCATGATTATAATCAGGCAATCCAGGATCTGGGGGCCTTGTTCTGCCTTTCCCGCCGTCCTCGTTGTGCAAACTGCCCATTGCAAGGGCCCTGCGCCGGGCCGGAGACTGCACCTGCTGTCGCGTCTCCTCCCGTCAAGCCGCGGCGCCCGGCTTGGTTTTTGTTTGCGCGCAGCGACGATGACCGCGTTCTCCTCGAGCAGCGGCCGCAGCGCGGCATCTGGGGCGGCCTCTGGGCCTTGCCCTGGTTTGTCCCCGCTGATCCTGCCGCCGAGGATTTTACCGCGCTGCAGCAATGGGCCGAGGGAGAGTATGCCGTCCATCTCGAAATCGCTGCTGCGCAACCCTGGCGGCAGCATGTCTTTACGCATTTTCAGCTCGACTATCGGGTCATCGAGGCCCGCCTGCAGGCCTTTGGCATCGCTGAAACCCGTAGCAAAACCTCGCTATTCTCCACCGATCAGCTCGCCACCCTGGCTCTGCCCAGCCCTCTCCGCCGCTTGCTGCTGGGGCACTGATCAGCGTCCATCACTCCCAGAAAAGGGATTAGCGATCGCCCCAGCGCTTCTACCACCGCGTCGGGCAAAGGCGAGGGCAGGGCATTGCCATGAGCGGGGCGGCATCGATTCGCGATGCTGAGCTAGCGATACCGTAGCTCGCACCGGTTTGCCATGGTTCTGGACATCCTCCGAGCCTGTCGCTACCCTCCACAGGCATTGCTGCAGCGGTGGTCGCTGCGGATCTGGTATTACTGGGAGGCTGCGACGTGACGAGAATGGTGCACTGCGTCAAATTGGGCAAGGAAGCGGAAGGATTGGATCGTCCCCCCTATCCGGGTCCCTTGGGGGCGCGCATTTACCAAGAAGTCTCCAAGGAGGCTTGGCAGGATTGGCTCAAACACCAGACGATGCTGATCAACGAGTACCGACTCTCGCCCATCGATCCCAAGTCGCGTTCCTTTCTAGAAAAACAGATGGAAGCCTTCTTCTTTGGTGGTGGCGCCGAGACTCCCGAAGGCTACGTTCCGCAGCCCTGATAGCTCTGTCGCTCTTTGGCGACGGTGCTACTCTTGGTATCGGGCCTGCCACGGTATTTGGGCTGAGAGCCTAGTCGCTTGATGCTTTAGGCCTTTTCCTTGGCAGGGTAAAGGCTCTGGGGATGGTTTACCGTTTTGGGGCTGGCGGCGATGGATTGTAGTGTCCATCGCATTCGCTTTCGCCCGACAGTCCGGGCTTTCCTGTTGCGCGAAAAATTTCATAACTATTTGTTTTAATTAATATAAATTATTTGGCACAAAAACTGCTTTCCAGAAGGTGCTGACTTTGTATCAGCCCGCGTAAGCGGATCTCAACTTTTGGAAGGAGTGTTTATGAAGAAGATTGTTGCTCTCACGGCTGCCCTGTCTTTCCTGACCGCCAGCGCCAGTTTCGCTGCTGAAGAGGCCCCTGCCGCTGCCGCCGCCGAGAAGCCGGCTGTTGCCGAAAAGGCGCCGATGGAGAAGGCTGAGCACCACACCAAGCACTATCATCATCACAGCAAGAAGCATCATGTGGTGAAGAAGGCCGAGCCCAAGAAGGCGGAAGCGCCTGCGGCCGAGGCTCCTGCCGCTGCCGAGTAATCCAGCGAGCTAAGCTTAAGGGCCGGGAACGTGAGTTCCCGGCCCTTTTCTGTTGGGTGCTGCCGAACCCAGCAGGGTGCAGCAGCTGATCCGCTTAGATCCGCTTAGGCCTGCTTCCAGGCCTTCAGGAAGATGCTGGCGAAGCGAACGGCAAACTTCAATACGAACTGGGTGTCTTTGGCAAAGAAGATCTTGATCAGGCCAAAGATGCCACCGCCTTTGTTGGCCTCGTCTTTCATCTCGACCTGGGTCTGCGCTAGGGCCTTGACGGCCTTGTCGACGCCACCGGCAAAGACGGCATCCGAAGGAATGAGGGGCAGGACTTTGTCGAAAACCAGATTGACCTTGTGCAGCAGACCAGCCTTCTGCAGCTTGCCGACCAAGGCAAGGGCTTCTGGCAGCATGGCCATTAGGTTGGCTTCGTGTAGGTCCTTGACGAGCCCTTTGACACGCGTGGTGAGGTTGGGCGCGTCCCCCTTGAGCATGGCGGTACCCAGCTGCGCAATCTCCATCCACGCCAGGGCGCCCTGACTGATGTTGGCGCCAATCGCCTTGATGGTCCCATCGCGCCACATCTCGCCCAGGAAATCCGTTGCCGTACACACGGCAATGCTCAGATCGCCGCGGGGGGAGAGGATATCGCCGAGATGTATGCCTTGCCGCTCGAGGTTGCAAGCCAAGTTGCGCATAGTCTCGGCAATGGTTTCGGCATGGTCGAGGAGACCGTTGATTTGATCGGCCATGTCGCCAGCCTTGGCGTCGCCGAGGGCAATGCGCTTGGCGCGTTGAGCAATTTTGCCCCACTTTTCTGCTTCTTCGGCGAGGGCGTCGAGTTTTTCCGGCAGATCGAGTTCGGTGATGATGCCCTGCACCGCTGCTAGGCCGTCCTTGCCGGCCTGCAAGTAGAATCCGGCATTACTGGCATAGCCTGCTACCTTCTCGACCTGATCGAGCAGGCCCTCGACGCGGCTGACGATGTCGCCATTTTCGCCAGCGGCCAGCTTCTTGACCCGCATGGCTACGTGCAGCCAGCGCTTGCCGGCTACGCCAACGGTACCGATGGTGCCACTCAGGTCAGCGCTGTTGAGCAGTTCTGGGGCTGTATCCTTGAGGGTACCGAGGGCCACACTCATCTGGCCGCCAAGGATCTCCGCCATGTCGAGGAGCCCCGAGAGCCGCGCCTGCAGGCTGGGGGCATCGCCCTGGAGCAACTTTTGCGCGCGCTTGGCCAGTTGCAACCACTGGTCGGCCATTTCCTGCAGCTCGTCGAGCCGATCAGGAAGGTCCAGCTCGCCCGCCATGTCGCTGATGACCTGCACGCCCTGTTTGGCGCTGACCCAGTAATATTGGACGTTTTGGGCAGCGCTACGCAGTTTGTTGACCATGTCCTCGGGGCTGTCGCCGATGAGGGGGCACTTCAACTCCCCGCTCAGGGTCGCGAGAGAGCTGAAGAATCCGGATTTTTGCAGGTTGTTGAGAATGGTGAGGAGCTCGCCGATGGTCTTGTCGAGCTGGGCATCTTTGATTTCACTAAAGAGCTGCTTGAGGCGTTCGGTACCGCCCTCGACGGTGAGCATCCCTTGGAGCGACTCGACAGTCTCCCGCAGGGCGTCGAGTTGTGGCTGGTACTTGGCAAGGAGCTTGTCGGTGTCGATGGCATTGGGAAGTTCGTTGAGAACATCGCGGAACATCTGCAAGAGGTTTTGGAGCTGGACGGCGGCGTCCCCCACTTTGCCGAGCCCTGCCCACTGCTGGGGGGTAAGGGCGACTACTGCTTCCGCTGCTGCGTTTCCGTTGGCCATGACGTATTCATCTCCCGCTGAATGATGCTGATATGCGCCTAATTGGGTCGAGCCACGCTTATTTAACACAAGAAAGTGCTATTTTCCAGCCGCGCAATCCTGCTGCATGGAAGCTTGCGTGCGTCTTGCCCCAGTTTTACGGGGACGTATGATGAAAGAATCTGCCGTGAATGGGTAATGAATATGCTTTATGGAAGCAGGAGAGAAACCTATCGTCAGGTATTTGTCGATACCTGGGCACGGTTTCGCGCCGGGCAGCCCCTCGACGCCATGGGTGAGCGGATCGTCTCGGTGCTCCAGCGGCATCCCGAATATCACGCTCTCCTGGCGGATCGTGACTTGGCCTTGGCCGCCGACTATCCGCCAGAGTTGGGTATGAGCAATCCGTTTGCCCATCTCTCCTTGCACATCGCCCTCCTCGAGCTCTTGGCGAGCGAACAGCCGCCGGGTATTGTGCAGGAGTTTGCCAAGCTCTGCGCTCGGCACGGTCGTGATGCGGCCGAGCATCTGGTGGTGGATTGTTTGGGAGAGTTGATCTGGCAGGCGCAGCGCGACGGTCGCGACCCTGACCTCGGGGCTTTGCTGCCCTGTTTGCGCGGCGCCTCGGGCCGGAAAAAATCGTAAGGAGAACGGGAATGGCGGAAGCCAAGACGGGAGCAGAGGCGGTACATTGGCGGCTGGAGGACCTCTACGCTGGGCAGGAAGATGCGCGCTTGGCGGCAGACATGGAATGGGCGGCAGCAGCGGCTGCCGCTTTTGCCGAACGCTACCGGCCGCGCTTTGCCGATCTTTCCGCGGCCGAATTGGCGCAGGCCATGGCCGAACTCGAGGCCCTGCGCGCCCGTTTGGCACGGGTTGGGGCGTACCGCTATTTGGCTTACGTCACTCATGCCGACGACCCCCTCTACGGCGCCGCCCTACAGCAGTATCAGGAGCGGGCCACCCAGATTGGCAATCAGCTGATTTTTTTTGACATCGCCTGGAATGCCCTGCCCGCAGAGCGCGCCGAGGCGTTGCTGCAAAGCCCGGAACTCAGCACTTGGGAGCATCTGTTGCGCCAATGGCGTCGCTACGCCGCACATCTTCGCAATGAGTCGGAAGAGCAGATTCTCGCCGAGAAGAACGTCACCGGCCGCGGACTGTGGGAGCGACTCTTCGACGAGACCCTTACCGAGATGCGTTTTTCCCTGCGCGGCAAGGAGATCAGCGAGCAAGAGGTGCTCAGTAAGCTCTCGCATTCCGACCGCGACTTACGTCACGACGCTGCCGAGGCCCTGAGCCGCGGGCTCGAGGGACGCCTACACACCCTCACGTTTTGCTTCAATGCCGTCCTTGCCGACAAGGCCCTGGACGACCGCCTGCGTCGCTACCCGCATTGGTTGGCGGAGCGTAATCTCGCCAATGAAATCGACGATGCCATGGTCGAGGCCCTGGAGCAGGCCGTGGTGGCTCGCTACTCTCTGGTTGGGCGCTATTACCGACTCAAGGCCAAGCTTCTCGGTATCAGCCCTCTGCGCGACTACGACCGCTACGCCCCCTTGCCCGGCAGCTCGCGCAGCTACTCCTGGGAGGAGTGTCGAGAAATCGTTCTGGGTGCCTTTACGGATTTCTCGCCGGAGTTGGCCGCCATTGGCGAGCGTTTCTTTAGCGAGGGCTGGATCGATGCCGCGTTGGCGCCGGGCAAGCGGGGCGGCGCCTTTGCGCATCCGGTCACTCCCGATGTGCATCCCTATTTGATGGTCAACTACACCGGCACGGTGCGCGACGTGATGACCGTTGCCCATGAACTCGGCCACGGCATTCACCAATATTTGGCGCGGGAGCAGGGCTTTCTCAATGCCGATACCCCCCTGACCACCGCCGAGACCGCCTCGGTGTTCAGTGAGATGCTGACCTTTGAGCGGCTCATGCGCGGCGAAAGCCGGCCGGATAAGCGCTTAGCCCTGCTCTGCGGCAAGATCGAAGATACCTTTGCGACGGTCTTCCGGCAGACCGCCATGCACCGCTTCGAGGCGAAGATGCACGCGGCGCGGCGTAGCGAGGGGGAGCTCAGCAAGGAGCGGCTGGCGGAATTCTGGCTGCAGACCCAGGAAGAGCAGTTTGCAGGTAGTGTGGAGTTCAGCCCCGGCTATCGCTGGTGGTGGAGCTATATACCGCACTTCATCGGCTCGCCGGGGTACGTATACGCCTATGCCTTTGGCGAATTGCTGACCCTGGCACTCATCCAGCGCTACCGGGAGTTGGGCAGCGCTTTTGTGCCGGGGTACACGGAAATGCTGCGCCTGGGCGGCAGCCGCGCGCCGGTGGAGGTGGTGGCGGCTGCCGGTGTGCGCCTCGATGACCCGCGCATTTGGGACAGTGCCCTCGACTATCTCGAGGGCATGGTGGCCGAGGCCGAACGCCTGGCCGGGGTGCAGTAATGCGGCTGGAGCGGGATAGCCTCGGTAGTGTCGGGGTCGAAGACACTGCATTGTGGGGAGCGCAGACCCAGCGCTCTTTGCAATTTTTTGCCATTGGTGAAGAGCGTATGCCGCTGGCCATCATCCATGCGCTGGCACAGATCAAGGCGGCGGCAGCGCGCAGTAATGTTGCCCTGGGATTGCTAGCGCCGGAGCTGGGAGCAGCCATTGCCGACGCCGCCTTGGCGGTGGCGCGCGGGGAGTACGACGAGCAGTTTCCCCTGCGGGTTTGGCAGACCGGCAGCGGCACCCAAAGCAACATGAACGTCAACGAGGTCATCGCCAACCTTGCCAACGAGGGCCTGGGCCAAGCGCGGGGTAGCAAATCGCCAATACACCCCAACGACCATGTCAACCTGGGGCAATCTTCCAACGATGTTTTCCCCAGCGCCCTGCATCTGAGTGTGGCTCTGGCCCTGCAGCAGCAGGTGTTGCCGGCCTTGGCGCGACTGCGAGACTTGTTGCAGCGGCGCAGTGAAGACTTTGCCGATGTCCTCAAGATTGGGCGCACGCATTTGATGGACGCCGTGCCCCTGCGTTTGGGGCAGGAATTCTCTGGCTATGTGGACCAATTGCGCCAGGGCGAAGCGGGCATCCGCGCCACCCTGCCGGGGCTCTACGCCCTGGCCCTCGGGGGCACGGCGGTGGGTACCGGGCTCAATACCCATCCCGAATTTGCCACCCGGGTCTGTGCCTTGCTACAGGACTGGGTGGGGCTGCCGCTGCACCCCGCCGAAAATCTCTTTGCTGCCCTAGCCGGGCAGGAGGCCCTCTGCCAGTTGAGCGGACAGCTGCGAAGTCTGGCCATGTCGTTACTTAAGATTGGCAACGACATCCGCTGGATGGGTTCGGGGCCGCGGGCGGGTCTGGGCGAGCTCAGCCTGCCGGAAAACGAGCCCGGCTCCTCGATCATGCCAGGCAAGGTCAACCCCACCCAGGCCGAAGCCTTGAGCATGGTCTGCGCCCAGGTTTTTGGTAACGATGCGGCAGTGGCCTTTGCCGCCTCCCAGGGGAACTTTGAACTGAACGTCTATAAACCCGTCATAGGCTACAATGTGCTGCAAAGCATCCGCTTGCTCGCCGATGCCATGGACTCCTTCGGCGAGCACTGCGTGCGCGACTTGCAGGCACGGCCAAAAGAGCTGCGCCGGCACCTGGAGAGCTCCTTGATGCTGGTGACCGCCCTGGTGCCGCGATTGGGCTATGAGCAGGCCGCAGCCATTGCCCAGCGGGCACATCGCGAGGGCAGTACCCTGCGCGAGGCGGCCCTGGCGAGTGGTGGCATAACCGCGGCAGAGCTCGACGAAATTCTCCGACCGGAGCGGATGCTGGCGCCGGAACCGATTACGCGTGGCGAGGAAAGGAAAAAACCATGATCTTGATTTTGGATGCAGACTTGCAGGAGGGTGCGCCGGAGTATCAGGCCCTGCTGCGCTATCTCGATGGCTTGGCCAATATCGAATACCGGGTGCATCGGGTACAGGGGGCGGAGCAGGTATTGCGCGAGATCTATCTCATCGGCAATACCAAGGCCTTGAGCCTGGAGCAAATGGAGTCTTTGCCGGGGGTGGCGCGGGCGATCCGCGTGTCGCGGGAGTATCGCGTGCTTGGGCGTCACCAGAATGACGCGCGGGCGAGTGGTTTTGTGTACAACGGCGTCGAATTCAGCCAAGACACCCTGCACGTGTTCGCCGGCCTCTGCGCCGTCGACACCCGCGAGCATGTCGAGCAAATGATGCGCGCCCTGCAAGAAAACGGACAGGTGTGCACGCGTATGGGCGCCTACAAACCGCGCACCAGCCCCTATGCCTTTCAGGGGCATGGTAAGGCCTGCTTGCCCTATGTCTTTGAGTTGGCCGGCAAATACGGCATCAAGGTGATTGCCATGGAGATCCTCCACGAGCAGCACATGGAAGAAATCCACGAGGCGCTGGCGGCAACCGGTAACCCTACCGGGGTGATGCTGCAGATCGGCACGCGCAACACCCAGAATTTTGAGCTGCTCAAGGCGGTGGGGCGCCAGCAGGAATTTCCGGTGCTGCTCAAGCGCGGTTTTGGCATCACCCTCGAAGAGTCGCTGAATGCCGCCGAATATCTCGCTTCGGAGGGCAATAGCCATGTCGTCTTTGGCCTGCGTGGCATGAAGACCAATTTGGGCGATCCGCATCGTAACTTTGTCGATTTTGCCCAGGTGCCGGTGGTCAAACGACTGACGCGTATGCCGGTTTGTATCGATCCTTCCCACTCCGTGGGCAGCCGCGATAGCGGGCCGGATGGCATTCCGGAGATTTTTCAGGTGACTGCCCAAGGGGTGATTGCTGGGGCCAATATGGTCTTGGTGGACTTCCATCCCGATCCCGCCACCGCTTTGGTCGATGGCCCGCAAGCGCTGCTCCTGCGCGAATTGCCTTGGTTTTTGGAGGATGTGCGCTTGGCTCGGGAAACCTACGAGGAACGTCGTTTGCTGGCGGGGGCACAGCACGAGGGCAGCGCCTGAGCCCCTTGCCGCCGGCGCGTTTACTTGACGCGCATGCCGGGGGCGGCGCCGCTATCGGGCGATAGCAGAAAGGGGCCGCCCTCGGGACCGCTGGCGGCGAGGACCATGCCCTCCGAAAGGCCAAAGCGCATCTTGCGTGGGGCGAGATTGGCGACCATGACCGTGAGTCGTCCCACCAAGGATTCCGGCGCGTAGGCACTCTTGATGCCGGCAAAGACCGAACGGGTTTTGTCCTCGCCAATGTCGAGGGTGAGGTGCAGGAGCTTGTCGGCCCCCTCCACCGCCTCGGCAGCGACGATGCGGGCAATCCGCAGCTCGACCTTGGTAAAATCATCGATGCCGATGTGGCTGGCTTGTTCCACAGCGGGTTGCGTAACCGAAGTCGCGGCTACGGCTTCGCTGGGGGCTTGGATGAGGGCGTCCACTTGGGTTTTGTCCATACGTTGCAACAGATGGGTATAGGGAGCGATTTCGTGGCCGAGGAGGGGGTGGGCAACGGCATCCCAGGCGAGTTCACTACGCAGAAAATCGCAGGCGCGCTGGCTCAGGCGCGGCAGCACCGGGCTCAGTAGGGTGATCAGCAGCCGAAAGCCATTGAGGACCAGGGTGCAGACCCGGTGTAGGTGCTCGCGCTCTTGCGGATCCTTGGCCAAGAGCCAGGGGGCATGGCGATCGACGTAGGCATTGAGTTGGTCGGCCAAGGCGAGGATCTCGCGCATGGCACGGGCATACTCCCGGGCCTCGTAGCTGGCGGCAATTTCTTCCTGCTTGCTGCAGAGCTGCGTGTAAAATTCCTGATCTTCTCCCAGGCTCGCGGCGAGACGGCCGGCAAAATGCTTTTCGATGAAACCCGAAGCCCGCGCCGCCAGGTTGACTACCTTGCCCACCAAGTCGCCGTTGCCCTTGAGGACGAAGTCCTCGAGATTGAGGTCGAGATCTTCGACATGGCTGTTCAGCTTGCAGGCAAAGTAGTAGCGCAAGAATTCCGGGTCGAGGCGATCGAGATACTGCCGCACGGTAATGGAGGTGCCCCGGGATTTGCTCATCTTGGCGCCGTTGACGGTAAGGTGCCCGTGGGCAAAAACGCCGGTGGGCAGCCTGTGGCCGGAGCCTTGGAGCATGGCAGGCCAAAAGAGGGCATGAAAATAGATGATGTCTTTGCCGATGAAGTGATAGAGCTCCGTCTTGGCCGCGGCACCCCAGAATTCGGCAAAATCCCGCCCATGCTGCTGGCACCAGTGCCGGGTGGCGGCCATGTAGCCGGGTAGGGCATCGAGCCAGACGTAAAAGAACTTGCCCGGGGCGTCGGGAATGGGAATGCCAAAGTAGGGCGCGTCGCGGCTGATGTCCCAGTCGCTCAGGCCAATGCGGAACCACTCGTCGAGCTTGTTGGCCATTTCCTCCTGCAGGGTGCCGCTATGGATCCAGGTCTGCAGGAATTCGGCAAAATCCCCAAGCTGAAAAAAGTAGTGCTCGGAGTTGCGGCGTACCGGTGTGGCCCCGGAGACGGCCGAGCGCGGCTCGAGAAGATCCGTGGGGCTGTAGGTGGCGCCGCAAACCTCGCAGTTGTCGCCGTACTGGTCCGGCGCCTTGCAGCGCGGGCAGGTACCGCGAATGAAGCGGTCGGGCAGAAACATCTCCGCCACCGGGTCGTAGGCCTGTTCGATTTCGCGCACGCTAATGTGCTCGGCGGCACGCAGAGCACGGTAAAGCTCTTGGGAAATGGCAAAGTTTTCCGGCGAGTGGGTGCTGTGGTAGAGATCGAAGGCAATGCCGAAATCGGTAAAATCGCGCAGATGCTCGTCGTGCATGCGGCTAATCAATTCCTCCGGGCTGATCCCTTCGGCCTGGGCGCGCAGCATGATGGGGGTGCCGTGGGCGTCGTCGGCGCAAAAATAGCGGCATTCGTGGCCGCGCAGGCGCTGATAGCGGGCCCAGATGTCGGTTTGGGTGTACTCCACCATGTGCCCGAGGTGCAAAGGACCGTTGGCATAGGGGAGGGCGCTGGTGACGAGGATCTGACGTTTCATGGAAGGCTAACTTACCCGCCTTTCCGTCAATGGGCAATGGCCGCCTCTAGCAGCGCTCAGCAAGAAAGCGGATACCCTCCAGGGCTTGGTAGAGGTCGCGGGCGTCATAGTCGGCGCGCTGGTCGCGGTAGTCTTTGCGCCCCTGATCGCTCCACACGAGGATGGTCTTGAGGCCCGCCTGCTGGGCGCCGTATACATCGCGGTACATGTCGTTGCCCACATAGATGCTCTCTTGTGGCTGCACCCCGAGCTGCGCGCAGGTTTGGGTGAAGAGGCGCGGGTCGGGTTTGCGGTAACCGTAGTCGCTGGAAATGGTTTTGACGGCAAAGTACTTGCGGATCTTGGTCATGCGCATTTCCGGCTTGGCAAAGTCGCGCTGGGCGTCGGAGACGATGGCCAGCTGGAACTCGCCGCTAATGCTTTGCAGCAGTTCCTTGGCACCGGGGTAGCGCTCGATCATCCGCCGCGACAGAGCACGGTGCAGGCGCACCAGTTCCTTGGCCAAACGCTCGCGGCGTTTTTCTACCGCGTGCATGCGTTCCTCACCCTCGCTGGCAACGGCCTCCGGGCGAAAATGCTTGGCGCCGCTGCGCAAGATTTCCCGCCATACCCCGCGGGCATCCATTTCCGGATAGGTTTCGGGCGAGTGTTTCTTTTGCTGCTTGGCAAGATCGAAGTACCGCTCGCGCAGGGCGTCGGCGCCGATGTGGATGCGGTGGTAGCTCAGATATCGCGACAAGGCCCAATAGATCTCGCCCTGGGATTCGTCGGTCTCGATGTGGATCAGGGTGCCATACAGGTCAAAAAGAACGGCGCGGATGCTCATGGTTACCTCCGTAGGCAGGCGAGGGCGCGGTGCACCAGACCGCGGGCATAGTGGTCCCCCAGGTAGCTGTTGCGGGCGATGCGCAGCAGGGTGAGGGCCATGTAGAAGGGCAGGCGATGGGTGATGGCGCGAAAGGCCGCCGGCTGGTCGGGAAAATGCCGACAGTACTCCCACAAAAAGTGACCGATATAGGGCTCTGCCATTTCCCAGCGGCCAAAACGATGCAGGGCCCAGTGCTGTAGCTCCCCGGCCAGCATACCGAGGTCGTAGGCGCGGTCGCCAAAGTGAGAGCGCTCAAAATCGATGGCGGTGAGTTGATGATGGCCGCTCACCAGAAAGTTGGCGGGGGTGGCGTCGCCATGCAGGCGCACGCAATGGTCGGCATGCATGGCCGGGTCGGCATCCCAATGGCCACGCCAGGCATAGAGTTGGTCGATGTCGCCTTGCCGGGCCCGCCCGCGCCGCCAAAGGCGAGCAACGATCTTGTCGAAGTAGGGAAACACCGCACTCACCTGCGCCGGATCGCCGCGCACGTTGTGATTGTGCAAGCGGGCAAGAAAATAGGCGAGATCCGAGAGACTATGGTACATGTCTTGGTCGGCGGTACCCGGTTGGCAGCGCGCCCAGATGCGATGCAGCGGCTCCCCCAGCACAAAGCATTCGAAGAGCACGTCGGCAAAGTCGGGATTCACGCCGAGGGGCTGCACCACCCGATGTTGTCCCTGCCCAAGGCCGTTACCGTGGAGGAGGGAAAGTACCTGAAATTCGTGCAAGGCAGCAGCGGCATTGTCGGCTTCGGAATGGCGATCAAAAAACTTGCCGAGCACGCGCCGACCATGGCGACGATCCTCATAGAGATAGACGGCATTGGAGCCGGCCAGGGCAAAGACGCGAAAACCCTTGCTGGGAGTGATGCCCAATCGCGCCATAAAGATTTGCTGGTACAGATAGTCGTAAAGGGGATCGGAGCGCTGCAGGTGTCCTAGATATTGCACTCGCCCATCCTCGCTGCCTTGCCTGAGCCTTGAGCTTAGCACAAGGAGCCTGGCGCGGCCTGCTGTGCTATAGTAAAGACTTTCCGAGAAACAGGCAGAAAAGCATGTCCGATCTCTCTCTACCGCGCCCGGATACCCTGGCCCGACGCCGCCGTTTGCTGGCGCAGATAGGGCAGGGGGGCATCCTGGTGCTGCCGACGGCGCGGGAACAGATCCGTAACCGCGATGTAGCCTACCCCTTTCGACCCGACTCCGACTTTTTCTACCTGACCGCCTTTGCCGAGCCCGAGGCCCTCTTGGTGCTGGCGCCGGGGCATGGGGAAGGCGAGCAGATCCTCTTTTGCCGCCCTCGTGATCCCGAGCGAGAAACCTGGGACGGGCGGCGGGCCGGCATTGAAGGTGCTCGCGAGCTCTGCCAGGTCGATCAGTGCTATTCCATCGACAAGGTCGACGAGTTGTTGCCCAAATTGCTCGAAAATCGCTCCGTCCTCCTCTACCCCATGGGGGTGGATGCGAGTTTCGATGCCCGTGTGCAGACTTGGCGCAACCAGGCGCGCAGCCGCAGCCGCCAAGGCATCGGCTATCCTATGGAGCTGGTCGATTCCGGGCACTTTTTGCAGGAGATGCGGCTGCACAAGGATGCCGTGGAGGCCGATCTGATGCGCGCTGCGGCGGGGGTGAGTGCGGCCGGGCATCGTCATGGCATGCGCCAGACCCGCCCGGGGATGTGGGAATATCAGCTCCAGGCCGAGATCGAATATGTCTTTCAGCGCCAAGGGGCGGCACGCCTTGCGTATTCCAGCATCGTGGGCGGTGGGGCCAACGGCTGCATCCTCCATTACGTAGAAAATCGCGATGAGCTGCGCGACGGCGATCTGGTCCTGGTCGATGCCGGCGCGGAAATAGGCGGCTACGCTGGCGACATCACCCGCACCTGGCCGGTGAATGGTCGTTTTTCCGGGCCGCAGCGAGACATCTACGCCCTGGTGTTGGCGAGTCAGAAGGCGGCGATTGCGGCGGTGCAGGTAGGGCGACCGGTGAGCGATTACCACGATGCGGCGGTGGCGGTTTTGGTGGATGGCCTGCGCGATTTGGGTATTCTTCGCCAAGGGCGGGAGGAAATTCTCGAAAAGCAGCTCTACCGCCCCTTCTACATGCACCGCACGGGCCACTGGCTCGGGATGGACGTACACGACGTGGGTGCCTATCGTCAGGGCAGCGAGCAGAGCTGGCGCCCCTTGGCGGCCGGTATGGCGCTAACGGTGGAGCCGGGCTTGTACTTTGCGCCGGGGCTCGAGGGCGTGCCTGCCGCGTATCAGGGTATTGGCATTCGCATCGAAGACGATCTCCTGCTTAGCGAGCAAGGGGCGGAGATCCTCTCCGCCGGTGTGCCCAAGGAGATCGAGGAAATCGAAGATCTGATGGCCGGAGGGCTGTGAAGGCAGCCGCTCTCGCCCTTACGAGTCGACGACCTTCGGTGCTCCAGTGCGCGGCAGGAAGCGTAGCTCAGCGCGCTGCACGCCAAAGTCTACTGCTTGCTGCACCGTGCTCATGAGGATGTCGGCAGACATCTTGTAGCGCGGGTTCATGGTATCCCAAACCACGCCCTGCACTACCTGCCCGGAACTGAGGAGGATGTCGACCTTCTCGCCACAGCGGTTGCCGCCATTGGGGCGAAAGAAGAGATCTTGCGATAGGGCAATTTGATTGGGCCGGGTTGGCCCGCAAGCCGACATGCTGGGGTTGCTGCTCGTTTGCCAGGCCACGGCGTTGTAAGCCGAGACGCGGTGCAAATAGATCAAGCGGTGCCCTAGCATGAGGGTGCCATTGACAGCAAGCTGGGGAGTGTTCTGCGCTTGCAGTTGCTTTTGCGCCGCCGCAAGCTCGGTGCTCTGCTGTTGCATGGCCTGATGGAGAAGCCCAACAGGCAATCCTGGCTGCGACATCGATACCGCGTTGGGCAGAATACCTGCCAAAAGAGCGATAGACACGCCCAAACCGATTTTTTCCAGCAAACAACCTTCTCCTATTACCGTGGGGCCTTCTGCGTGGCTGGGGTGCCTCCGGGCACCTTCTCCCAAGATATCCGTTTTTGGGACGGAGACTATCGCAAAATTATGAATGGAAATCAACGTGTTATAAAATAACAACAAAAACAATAAGTTATTCTATGTTTTTGATGTATTTACACTCTTTTGCACGAGGAAGGCAAAACCGCGCAGGAGGAGGAGAGGATCCTGCCGACTGGTGGGCAGCTGCGGATGCAGGCGCTGGGCATCGCCACCGGTCAACATGACCGCGCCATGGGGGTGTTCCGCCCGAAAATTGTCGATGGCCGCCCGCAGGGTGGCTACCACCCCATGCCAGATTCCCGCTTGCATGCAGCCCGCGGTATCGGTGCCAAGGCGGGGGATGTCGGTGGCGGGAAGGAGCCGCGGTAACTGGGCCGTCTGCCGGTGCAGGCAATCGAGCTGGCTCTGCAGGCCAGGCAAAATCCAGCCACCGCAAAAATGCCCGGCCGCCAGGGTGTCGACGGTGATGGCCGTACCTGCATCGATGACCAAGGCCGCGCCGCTACCCACCTCTTGCCAGGCACCCAAGAGGCAACAGCGGCGGTCGAAGCCGAGGGACTGCGGGGGGGTATAGGTATTGGGCAGGAGAAGATGAAAATACTCCGGGTCCCAGTCGGGCAGGCGGCAGTCGCGTAGTTCCTCTTGCCAGGCGCGGACCGCTGCCGGTACGACACCAGCGACATAGATCTCTTCTTGCTGCCACCAACGAGTCCAGGGCTCGCCCAAGGTTTGGCGCAGTGCTGCCGGCGCCAGGGCCGTGGAAAGGCGCGCGGTGCAGAAATTGATGCCGTCGCGGGTATGGGCGAAGAGGGTGTGGGTGTTACCGACGCTGATGAGGATCATGGCCGTGGCCGCAGGCGGACGCTACCGGCATCGAGGGTAAGCTGTTGGCGGCCGTTGCCAACGCGCAGGGCGCCATTTTCTTCGAGGGCGACGACCTGCCAGGCGGAGCGGCAGCCGTCTTCCTCCACTTCCACCCATCGTCCGTGCAGACGATTGGCTGCCTGCCATCGGTCATCAAAGGCGGCCAAACCAGCCTCCTCGAGGAGGGGGAAGTCCGCCTGCCACTGCCGTAGGATGGCAAGCAGCAGCGCCTGTCGCGGCAACGCGATGCCAAGCTCCGCCAGGCTGATGGCGCTTGCGGGCAAGGCAGGATCGGCATGCAGATTGATGCCGAGACCCAGCACCCAGCGCTGACCAGCAGGGCCATGGCGCCCCTCGACGAGCAATCCGGCCAGTTTGCGTTGCCCGACCCAGAGGTCGTTGGGCCACTTCAACCAGAGTTCGGGAATCTGGGCTTGCAGGACTTGGTAGACCCCAAGCCCGGCGACCAAGGGCAAGAGGCCGGCGCGACTTGGTGAAATCTCCACCGCCAGGCTGCAATAGAGATGTTTGCCAAAGGGGGAGTGCCAGTGCCGCCCGCGCTGCCCGTGCCCCGCCCATTGTGCCTCGGCAAGGCCCAGGCGCAGTTGCAGCGCCGCGAGCAGGCGGGTGTTGCTGGAGTCGCACAGGGGCCAGATGCCGATTTCGTCCTCAGCGAGGCCCAAAGCTGCGGCCAACTGGTCGGCCGCCCAAGGGGGTTCGGGAAGATCGAGGTGCCAGCCCGCGGCTTGCGCCCGTAGGGGTACACCCCAACGGGCAAACTCGGCGGCCCAGCCCTCTGCTTCGGCGCTGGTCAAGCCATGCCCGCGGTAGCAGTCCTCCAGGCGTGCCAAAAATGCCGCCGTTGGTGCCTCAACGGCGGATATGGCCGTCTCCCAGCACGATCCACTTCTGCAGAGTCAGTCCCTCGAGGCCCACCGGACCGCGCACATGCAAGCGATTGGTGGAAATACCGATTTCCGCCCCCAGACCATATTCGAAGCCGTCGGCAAAGCGGGTAGAGGCATTGACCATCACCGAGCTGGAATCGACTTCGCGCAAAAAGCGCCGGGCACTGCTGTAATTTTCGGTGACGATGCTGTCGGTATGCTGCGAGCCGTAGCGATTGATATGGGCAATGGCGGCATCGAGATCGTCGACGATCTTGAGGGAAATGATTGCTGCCAGATACTCGGTGGCATAGTCCTCTTCGCTCGCCGCTACGGCGCCGGGAATGTGCGCCAGGGCCTCGGGACAGGCGCGGATCTCTACGCCTTTTTCCTGCAGCGCCTGAGCCAGGGGCAGGAGGAGGTCGTCTACCCGCTCGCGATGCAGGAGCAGGCTCTCGGCGGTATTGCAGGTGCCGAGGCGCTGGGTTTTGGCGTTGACGACAATCTGCAAGGCTTTTTGTGCGTCGGCATCGCGGTCGACATAGACATGGCAGTTGCCGTCGAGGTGCATGATGACCGGCACCGTGGCCTCGTCGCGAATGCGGGCGAGGAGCCCCTTACCGCCGCGGGGAATGACGACATCGACATAGGTATCGAGGCGGATGAGGGCGCCCACCGCCTCGCGCTCGGCGGTTTGCACATACTGCACCAAGTCGAGGGGCAGGCCGGCCTTGCCGAGGGCGGCACGCAGGCGCTCGGCAATGGCGAGGTTGCTGTGCAAGGACTCGGAGCCGCCGCGGAGGATGACGGCATTGCCGGATTTGACGCAGAGACCTGCGGCATCGGCGGTCACATTTGGCCGCGACTCGTAGATCATGGCGATGACCCCCAAGGGCATGCGCATACGACCCACCTGGATGCCGCTGGGGCGGGTTTGCAGATCGGTGATCTCGCCAACCGGATCGGGGAGGGCAGCAATTTCTTCCAAGCCGCGGGCCATGGCCTCGATACGCCCCTCGTCGAGGCGCAGGCGGTCGATGAAGGCATCGTCGCGCCCGGCCTGTTCGGCGTTGCGCAGATCTTTGCGGTTGGCGCGCTGCAGGTCGTCGGCGTCGCGGCGCAGAAAGGCGGCCATGTGCTGCAGAGCCTCATTCTTGCGGCCGGCTTCGAGGCCCAAGGCGCGGCGCTGGGCTTGGCGGGCGCGCTTGCCGGTATCCTGCATCAAGTCTTCGAGTTCGCTAGACATTATCGCTCCTGGGCAAGGGCATGGCGCTGCCCACGGTATGGGCGCCGCGATGCTTTCGCTTGGGTAAGCCCTTATTGTGCCGGGACTTTGGCGCTCTGGCAAAAAACGAGGGCGAGGTCGGCCAAGGCTGGCCAGAGGGGGCGCGGGTCTTGCCCCTTGATGCGGGCGTCGATCTCCTGACATAGCCCGAGGGCCTGCAGTAGGCGTGGGCGCGGCAATCGTCGGGCGGCGGCAAGCAGGCGGTCGCTGCGCGGCGGAAAGAGGCGCTCCCGGCGCAGGATTTCCTGGGCATTGCCGTCTTGCAGTTGCAGCAGCAGGCGCAGCTCCCGGTGCAGGGCCCAGAGGATGAGCACCGGTTCTGCCTCGGCACTGCGTAAGCGTTCGAGGCTGCGCAGGGTGGCCGCCGCCTCTCCCTGCAAGGCGGTATCGCTGAGGTCGAAAATGGAAAACTGGCTGCTATCGCCGAGTAAGTCCGGGAGGTCTTCGGCGCGCAGCTCCCGCCCGGGGTAGAGCTCCGCCCAGCGGCGGATGGCCTGGTCGGCAGCGCTGAGATTACCGAGACTGCGTTCGGCAAGGAGGGCGATGGCGTCTGCCTCCGCCCGTACCTTGGCCTGGCGCAGCCGCTGCGCCACCCAGCGCGGCCAGTCGCCCAGCTCCGGCGGGTAAAAGAGCACGCAGGCCACCGTTGGCGCGCGATCGAGGATCTGAAACCACTTGAGTTTTTGGGCATTGCTGTCGGGACGCGGGCCGAGGAGGAGGAGGCGGGCATCGGATGGAGGCTGGGCGAGCCAGCGCTCCAGGGCCGCTGCTGCCTCCTTGCCAAGGCGCAGGTCCGGGAGCCGCAGCAGCAGAATCCGCTCCTCGGCAAAGAGATCGCGGGCGTCGCGCTCCTCGCGCAGGGTCTTCCAGGGATCTTCTTGCGGTAGCCGCTGCAAGCGGACAAAGCCCTCGCCGCGCCAGCGCTCCTGGATTTGCGCTGCCGCCTCTTCGAGGAGCAAGGGGGCGTCGGAAAAAAGGGCGCAGACCAGGGCCTTGCCGCGCGAGAGTTCGTTGGGCCAGTCGCGTGCCTTGACGCGCATCAGCGCAGAGCGGGGGCGAGGAGGACGCGGGCAAGCACCCGGCGTGCCGCCTCGTCGAGGAGCTGGCGCTGGCTTTCGTTCTGCTGCGCCGTGGTGGCCAAGGGGTTGCCGCTGTTGTAGGTAAAGCTCTGCTCCACTAGCAAAGGCTCGGCGGGGAGCAAGGTCTTTTGCTCTTGCGCCACGCGCACGCTGCCATGGAGGGTATTGAGAAACTCCAGGGCAACGCCGCTACTGGGGCTGATGCTCACCGCCCGCTGGCTGATGTAGACATTGTCGAGATAGAGCACCGGCCCATCGGGGCGGGCGACATTGCCATCCCGCTCCAGGGCGCGCTCCACCGCCTGGGCAAGGGCGCCGCCGGCAGGACCGCTGGCGACCACGCGCAGCCCCTGCAAACGCGGGGGAATGGTGCTGCCCGTGGGCAGATGAAAACCGCAGCCGCCGAGCAGAGCTAGGCTGCCGGCAAGGAGCAGAAAGCGCCGGCGCTGCATCAGGCCACCACGATATTGATGAGACGGCCGGGCACCACGATCACCTTGCGGACTTCCTTGCCGCTCAGGTGGCGGGCCATGTCGGGGTGGGTGAGCACCGCCTGCTCCAGCTCCGCTGGGCTACTGGTGGCAGAAAAATCCAGGCGCTCCCGCAGTTTGCCATTGACCTGAATGACCAGACTTACGGTATCGCTGCGTAGGGCCTCGGCATCGACCTCGGGCCAGGGGTGGGTGAACAGGGCTTGGCCATCGCCAATACGCTCCCATAATGCCTCAGTCAGGTGCGGCGCGAAGGGGCTCAAGAGCAGGAGCAAGGCCTGCAAGCCCTCGCCCAGCACCGCATGCAGATCCTCGCCGGGGGCGGCTTCCACCCGCCCCAGCTGGTTGCTGAGCTCCATGCAGGCGGCAATGGCAACGTTGAAATGCTGCCGTTCCGCCATATTGCTGCTCACCCGCTCGATGCACTGGTGCACGGCTCGGCGCAGCTCGCGGGCGGCGGGGCCGAGGCGCACGGGGAGGGGGGTAAGGGGCAGGGAATACTCCTGCACCATTCGCCATATCCGCTGCAAAAAGCGATGGGCGCCCTCCACGGCCTGATCCGACCACTCCAAGGACTGCTCCGGCGGGGCAGCAAAGAGGATGAAAAGGCGTGCCGTATCGGCCCCGTAGCGATCGAGGATGGCTTGCGGGTCGACGGTATTGCCCTTGGATTTGCTCATCTTGCTGCCGTCTTTTAGCACCATGCCTTGGGTGAGCAGGCGGCGGAAGGGCTCGTCGTGGGCGCCATCTTTGGGTAGTAGCCCCACGTCGCGCAGCAGCCGGTTGAAAAAGCGGGCATAGAGTAGATGCAGCACGGCATGTTCCACCCCGCCCACGTACTGATCTACGGGCAACCAAGCGGCAGCGCGTTGGTCGAGCATCTGCTCGGCATCGGGGCAGGCAAAGCGGGCGTAATACCAGGAACTCTCCACAAAGGTATCCATGGTATCGGTTTCGCGCTGGGCGGCGGCCCCGCACTTGGGGCAGGCGACCTCGAGGAAAGTGGGATCGTCGCGCAGGGGCGAGCGCGGGTCGTGGAGTTGGTAGTGGGTAGGGAGGACGACGGGAAGCTCCGCCTCGGGCACCGGCACCACCCCGCAATGGGGGCAATGGATCATCGGGATTGGCGTGCCCCAGTACCGCTGCCGCGAAATACCCCAATCGCGCAGCCGATAATTGATGGTCTTCTGCCCCAAGCCCTTGGCGGCCAGGGCCTCGGTTATGGCGACCTTGGCGACGGCACTGGGCAGGCCATCAAAGTCGGCAGAATGGATGAGAGTGCCGGGCGCCGTAATGGCCGCCTGCAACTCGTCGGCCCCGGGGTCGGCATCATCAACGCGGATGACCACTCGTAGCGGCAGGCCGTATTTGCGGGCAAACTCAAAGTCGCGCTGATCGTGGGCGGGAACGCTCATCACCGCCCCCTCGCCGTAGCCCATGAGCACGAAATTTGCCGCCCACACCGGTAGCAAGGCACCGGTGAGGGGATGGCGCACCTCGATACCCAGGTACACGCCCTCCTTCTCTTGGGTTTCCAGGCTGGCTTCGGATACCGCGCCCTGCTTGCAGCGGGCGAGAAAGGCAGCTATTTGGGCATTGGCAGCAGCGGCTTGCTCCGCCAGCGGATGCTCCGGCGCCACCGCCAGGTAGGTTGCACCGAAAAGGGTATCGGGGCGGGTGCTGAAGACCTTGATCACCCCGCTGCCGTCGGCCAGGGGAAAGTGAATTTCCGCCCCTTCCGAGCGGCCGATCCAGTTGCGCTGCATGGCCAAGACCTGCTCCGGCCACTGCCCTTGCAGGGAGTCGAGCCCGGCCAATAGCTCGTCGGCATAGGCACTGATGCGCAAAAACCACTGCCGAATTTCGCGCCGCTCGACCAGGGCACCGGAGCGCCAGCCGCGGCCGTCCACCACCTGTTCGTTGGCGAGTACGGTTTGGTCTACCGGATCCCAATTCACGGCGCTCAGTTTTTGGTAGACCAGCCCGCGCTCGTAGAGCTTTAGGAACAGCCACTGTTCCCAGCGGTAATAGTCTGGGGTACAGGTGGCGATTTCCCGCGACCAATCGTAGGAGAGCCCCAGGCGTCGCAGCTGCCCGCGCATGTGCTCGATGTTGGAAAAGGTCCACGCCGCCGGCGCGCTGCCATTTTTGAGGGCGGCATTTTCCGCCGGCAGGCCAAAGGCATCCCAGCCCATGGGATGCAGCACCGTCTTGCCGTGCATGCGCTGGTAGCGGGCAATGGCATCGACAATGCTGTAATTGCGCACGTGGCCCATGTGCAGCTGCCCGGAAGGGTAGGGGAACATGGCCAGGGCATAGAACTTCTCGCCGTCGGGATAGGCCGGGGCACGAAAACGGCCTTCTGCTTCCCAGCGCTGCTGCAGGGCCGGTTCCAGACTTTGCGGATGATAGGGAGTGTAGGTCATGGCTTGCTGATCATCGGAACGAAAATGGCGTTGCTCGGCCGCTGCCGGTAGAGCATGAGGATGCGCCCAACCCGGCCCACAACCTCCGCTGCGCAGCCCTGGGCCAGTGCCTGCACACAGCTGTCGCGCTCCTCCTTGTCGAGAGCCGGTAGGCGCACCTTGAGCAGCTCATGGTCGAAGAGGGCGCGATCCAACTCCGCCAGCAGCGGCGTCGTTACCCCCTGGGCGCCCACGGTAATCACCGGCTTAAGGTGGTGGGCGCGGGCGCGCAGGTCTTGTCGGGCTTTGCTGTCCAGCATGGTATGCTCTGGGGTCTGGTCTAAAGATCGGAAGTGTACGGATCGCCGCAGATGGGGTCAAAAGGAGAAGGTATTGGCGCGCAGTAAATCGAGTGGGCGCTGGCTCAAGGAACATTTTCAGGACCCTTACGTGCAGCGGGCGGCAAAGGAAGGCTATCGCTCCCGGGCCAGCTACAAATTGCTGGAGATTCAGGAAAAAGACCACATCCTCCGGCGCGGCATGCGGGTGCTCGACCTGGGCGCGGCACCCGGCGGCTGGACGCAGGTGGCCGCCCCCCTCATCGGCCCACAGGGGCGCCTGGTGGCGGTGGATCGCCTCGCCATGGACCCGGTGGCCGATGCCCTCATCATCCAGGGCGACATCTACGACGAAGCAGTCATTGCCCAATGCCGGGAGGCCTTTCCCGCGGGTATCGACCTCTTGATGAGCGACATGGCGCCCAATATGTCGGGCATTGCCGCGAGCGACCAGGCGCGCGCCATCGGCCTATGCGAATTGGCCCTCGACCTCGCTCGCGAATGGCTGGTGCCTGGCGGCAGTTTGCTCATGAAGGTCTTCATGGGGGCGGGCGCGGACGACCTACGCCGGGAACTGCGGGCAAGCTTTGCCAAGGTCGTGGTGCGTAAACCCGATGCCTCCCGCGCCCGTTCGGCAGAGCAATACTGGCTGGCCCTAGACTTCCAGCCCCAGGGCAAATAGAATCCGGTGTTACGCGCGGTTAGCTCAGCTGGATAGAGCGTTGGCCTCCGAAGCCAAAGGCCAGAGGTTCGAATCCTCTACCGCGCACCAATAAAATCAAATAGTTATATGTTTTTTCTCGCGATATCTACTTCGGTGTGCCCTGTCTGTGCCTTTGGTGAGCCATACTGTGCCTTGCGCCTAGGCGACCGAGGCAAGTCAACGTCGCGCCTGATCCTAAGCTTCCGTGCCAAGATTTATCCGCCGTTACTATCGGCGTCTTGCTTTGGATTATCCTCAAGGTACTCGAGGATCTCGCCAACCCCGCATCGAAACAGCTTGCATAGCTGATTTAATGTCTCCAGCTCCACCCGTGCTGCAGTCTCCTTGTAGAGTAGCGCGACGGTGTTGCGGTGGAGCCCAGTCTTTTCGGCCACATCGGCGATTCGAAGTTTCCTCTCCCCCATCAGTTTCGATAAATGGCATTTGATCAAGCCTGCACCTCCCAGAGAATCAACTTGGTAGGACGTTCATCTAGGCAAAGACAAACACTTGCGTGAAGTCTTCCAGAATGATATTATTACATTCAGAACGTCAGAAAAGCCTATTGGATGATGTTCTGACTGCATAGCCAAGACTATAGAGGAAACTGAGATGCAAGAAAATGTGACATACATGACGACCAGTGAGCTCTCGGCGAGGATAAAGTACGACGAGAGAACTATTCGGAACCGCCTCAAAGACTCGATTTTGATAGAAGGCATACACTACATCCGTCCCTTTGGAGGAAGAAAAATCCTCTACATTTGGGAAATGATCGAGCGAGATATGGCAAATTTCAGCAGATCGGAACGAGTATCGATTCCCATGGCAAACGGAGGTATCTGCAATGGGTAGCATTCGTCATCGTGTTGATACAGGGAAACTTTTCTTTGATTTCCAATATGCCGGGATCAGGTGCCGTGAACAGACCACGCTGGATGATAATCCAAGCAATCGCAAGAAAATGCAAAGGGTTCTCGATCGCATTGAAGAGGAGATCTCCTTGGGAACCTTTGACTACGCTCGCTACTTCCCAAGTAGCAAGATGCTGGAAAAACTTGAAGTTTCGCGTGTGCAATCGCGATCAGCCAAGATTGCCTCTGAGGAAAGCGAGGACACACCAACCTTCGAAGAGTTTGCCCTGCAGTGGGTCGATGAAATGCGGGTTCAGTGGCGTAACACGCAGATCAAGACCGTATCCAACACGCTGAGCAAGCATCTGATTCCAACGTTTGGGAAAAAGAGAGTTGGCCTCATCACCAAGAGAGATGTTATGGCGTTTCGGTCGGACCTCGCCAAAGTCCCCGGCCGAAATGGAAAAGCGCTTTCTGCATCCCGTATCAACCATATCCTCACACCCTTGCGGATGATTCTCAATGAAGCGGCCAACCGGTACGAGTTTACCTCACCCTACCATGGGATCAAAAGTCTCAAGGTTCCCCGTACCGACGTCCAGCCGTTTTCGCTAGAGGAGGTGGAGGCCATCCTGCGGACTGTGCGCGCTGACTTTCGTAACTACTACTTGATTCGGTTTTTTACCGGGCTGCGGACCAGTGAAATTGATGGTCTGCGTTGGGAAAAAGTCGATCTGCAGCGACGACAGATCCTGGTGCACGAGGCCTTGGTCGATGGAGAAGTGGTGCCCACCAAAAACGACGGGTCTTTTCGAGCGGTGGAAATGTCTCTGCCGGTCTATCAGGCGTTCCAAGAGCAGCACTTGGCGACAGGGCAGGGGAATTACGTGTTCTGTACCCGAGACGGAACACCGCTGCAGCATGGTAACGTCACCAAGCGGGTTTGGTATCCGCTCCTGCGTTTTCTTGGCCTAAAACGCCGACGCCCCTACCAGACCCGGCATACTGCGGCCACCCTATGGCTGGCAGCAGGAGAAAGTCCGGAGTGGATTGCCCGGCAAATGGGGCACAGCACGACGGAGATGTTGTTTCGCATCTATTCGCGCTATGTCCCGAATCTGACTCGGCAGGACGGATCGGCTATGGAACGACTTCTTCTCTCTCGTCTTGCCCACGTCTCCACGAGGGAGGGGCACGAACATGATTAAAACCTCGCAGTCGGTCTCTGATGGCCGTCCCATGGCCACCTACCGCGGGCGACCAATCCCGATGAATCCCGTAGTCGAGCGCTTGGCTGCCGCGCTTTCCTCGGCATTTACTTTGCCTGATGCCCAAAGCTTGGCGACGATGCTGCAGGTGCCGGTCGGACAGGACGTGGATATCGTCCTGCAGCAGTGGATCTTTCGCTGTCTCCTGGAAATTGATGAGGCACAGGCGGCGCTATTATTACCACGACTGGTGGCTCGGCTTGACGAAATTCTGGCGAGCAGGAGCGGAAAATGAGCGAAGCACTTCGGCGAGAACAGTTCGTCTTGCAAACGCTTCGACAGACAACTAGCCGCTTCGGCCAGCCATATACTGTCTGCGCGCTACAGGATGCTACGGGGGAAATTTGCGCTGCTTATTGGTGGCAACGGTTCCCTCACCCAGTACCGTGGCCAGATGGAGTCGAAGTCGTGGCCACCGTACGGGAGCGGCTTTTTCGCGACCGTCGGGTACTAGACATTCTCACGTTGGATCTGGCCGCACTCGCTAATTCGATGCCAAGTGGGTCGCAACCCTCGCTCGCCCTTCCGCAGTGGCTTCTGCTCAACACCCCAGCCCCGATCTTGTTGCGCGAGCTGTGGGCGCAGATTGGGTTGGTGGAAAATCCCTGGTTACGTCTTTTCAGTCAGCGGATTTTGCACGACCCAGATATCAGCCTTCGCTGGGTTTCGATTCCGGCAAGTCGTGAGCATCATCATGCCGAACCTGCTGGATTGTTGCGACACAGCCTTGAGGCGCTACGGTTACTGGGCAAGAGTCCTCGCATGACGCATTTGGAATGGGATATTGCTCGCACAGCCCTGCTTTGGCATGACGTAGGAAAAATACTTTGTTGCTCGGCGCGAGAGCGTAAGGGGACAGAGGGAACTCTGGTTCCGCATGAGACGGCTACTACAGAGGTGCTTGCCCCTCATTTAGCGTGGCTGCGCCAGCGATCGCCAGATTTGGTCACTGCCCTGAAATTGCATTGGTACCGTCCTCGGCATGGACGCCCACTTATGCCAGGGCAACTGCTCGTCGAGGCCTGTGATCGGATGAGTGCCGCTTTGGATAACCGAGAGCACGCTTTTGAACAACAGCCAGCGTGGCGCCAGTTTAGCCGTTTGGAGGGCGCGGGGCCGGTTTCCCGTTTCTGGCGTCTTCCTGGAGGCCCCTGATCGAGGGAGGATTTACAGAGACGGATGGCTGCCCAACAATGAAGGAGTCTCTTTCGCGGGGGTGTCCGAATACATGGCAGACTCCAGTGCCCTGGAAACAGGCAGTAGCCATCAGCGCCGAGCGGTTCCGTCTGCTTGTGCAGAGTTTCAGGAATTCTACCGAGCACTGGAAGCAGACAATTCAATATCCACGGAAGATATGCTGGAACTGTTCCGCGATCTGGGGGTATACGGACATCTTACGGAAATCTTTACAGTTTTTTCAAATCTGCGCGATATTCTTGAGCAGGTACAGAGACTTCCTGCGTGGCAACCCTATTTGGAGCCAGTAAAAAAGTGGCCAAGGCTACTGGATTGGGTGCTATCTCGCGGAGATCTTTTGCAGCAATCCTCGTTTCGGCCCAGCACGGCTCTCCGAAATCCGCTGGTACACCGGTGCACTACTAGCCATCCCCTCTACACCCTGCTCTGGACGAGTACGATACCAGAACAATTATTAGATTTTCGCCTGCTCCAAGGCCATATTGTGCTTTCTCATCTGGCCAAGATTCGAAATCATCCGGACTACGCCTACAACTATCGAGATAGGGAAAAAGCACCGTATGACAAAGTACTGGAAGGGACATACCGTTGTGGCTTGGCGCTACGAGAAATATCCCTGCCGGAGTCGGCGATAGCGCCGGATGTATTGCGCCCAGAGCGTCCTCCTGCCGTGTTCGCAGAGCAGATGTACGCAATCTGGGAGGCCCTGCAAAATTATCGAAAGATTGAAAAGAACAGCCCACCTGGTTCAGAGCAGAGTGCGGGTGACGAGGCAGTAAGCGATCACGTTTCGGAAAGGGATCATGATTTGTTTACCCTTCTTCGCCGATTGGATTCCTCCAAAATCCACAACCATTTGCGAGCATTTTGTTACGACGTCGCAGAAGCCTATGATCTTCGAAAACGCGGGTTCCGGCTTCGAGGTCCAGGGAGGTCGCGAGAGCGCCATACTGTGCACGGTTACCTCCCACTCATCATTTTGCAGGCTGACGAAATCGTAAAGGCGGATGATGATCCTGCGAAGCGATCCATTCGCTGGCAACGAGGTGGAGAAGTCGCCCACGCGTTGGGGCGAGGCAATGCGCATGCGCGCCGTATCGAGGAAGAATTTGATATCGATAGTGAAGAGAATATTGGAGAGGAATTTGTTGAAGCTGATACCGATTGTTCTTTGCAATCGCAAGGAGTTCCCTCTCTGCTATCTTTGGCATTGCGGGGGAAAATGCACGCAGAGGCGTTGCAGAACCAGATTTTTCCTTGGGAATACGATTTACTGACGGACAGCGCTTTGCACTCGTTGCTCCTTCGTATGGATGGCGACTTTCTGGAGGAACTCGAAAAGTCGGAGGAAAATCCGTCGATCTTGGCAGAGTGTATTGCTTTGCTGAGCATTCTTCTCTGGACAGGTTGCGGACTCAAGGTAGCTCGAAAGGCTCGCATGGTAACATCTGCAGAACAAATAGATTTGCGCGTGCTGAGTTTGCGGGAAGAGACAGGGGGCGCAACGTGGCTGTTACGGATTCCTGTACCCAGTCACGAGAGCGCAGCGCGGCATCGTATCTCTGGCTGTGCTGATGTTGGTGAGCAGATTTTGATGTTGCCGGATGTCGCTGGGGCTAGCGCATATTGGAGGCAACTACACCAGCACTATCCGGCGGTTAGTAAGGAATCCTGGTTTTCGCGGTCGGTTAGTCGTTACCAGAAGGTGTTGCAGGGATACCTGCGCAAAGTGGATCCGAGTGGTTACTTGAGCCTGACGAAAATAGAGGACTATCTTTGGAGGAGATTGGCTAGCAGCGGCGACTTGGCGGAGGCCGACATGATCGTCGGCAAGCGGCATCGCTTGAGCCAAGTGCGACGTTTCTATACCACCCTGGAAATTTCAAGGTTAGCGCAACGATATCGGACGGTTGTCTTGCAAATTTTGCTAGAGCTTGAGCGCGAGCCGCCGAACAACGCACCTGCTTTGCCTTCTCGGGGTTATATTGGCGCAGTGTACCGTCCACAGCTTGCTGCGGTAAGAGATGTCGTGGCGCGCCTGCAAGAAGAATTGCACAGCTGTCAAGACCATTGGCGGAGCATAGCGGCTGGAGACCGGGGTTCGGACAGCACTCGTCTTTGGCGCAAGCACTATAATGCCTATACGCTCTATTCGTGGGTCTTTTTCAGCTACGCCACTGCTGCCCGGGCAAGTTGCAGACCCTTTCCGCAGGAGGGGGTGGAGGATCTGCAAGAGGGGTTTGTTGTGTATTCGGACAAGACCACGAGAGATCGGTCTCATGTTCGCCTTCTGTGGCTTCCCGAGGAGCTCTTGAGCCAACTACGAGGGCAAAAGGCATTTGCCTGGAGCGTCAGCGAATCTCGTGCTACGGCGGAAGTCCTCGATCAAGGGGGGAGCAGTTTCCTGCTCATGGGAAAGGCAGCGCAGCCTCTGTGCCCCAAGGTGCTACTGCCGTACCTGAAAGAGTGGTTTGGACATGCATTGCCCGTGAATAGCCATCGACGGTTTTGCCGTTCGTATCTTTTGGAGCTGGGCTGCCCGATCGAGGTGATCGACGCTTTCATGGGTCACTGGTTTACCGGGGAATCACCCTGGAGTCGTTTTTCCAGTCAGTCCGCCAAAGCGTACGTTCAACAACTCCGGCCGTATTTGACGCAGATGTTGGCGGAACTTGGGTTGGTTTTCGTGGCTCCGCCGACGCCGGCAGTTTTGCGTAATGAGCGCTAAGCAAGATGGCATTGGAGGCCGCCACATCTTATCGAGAGAAAATACAGGAGCTTTGGAGGGCAGTGGGGGCAAGCCCAGGGGCGAAACGGGAGAGCCGGTTATTCCACGACGCTGAAATCTTGGGCTATCGAGTTTGGCTCGGCCGCGAAATTTCCCTCCCAGAATCTGAGCGTCGTGCGGGGAAAAAGCTGCCATACCACGCTTTTTTGCGCTGTCTTCTGGGGGATGCGTTACCAGAGTCCTTGGATGAAAACAGTCGTGAGCTGCTGACACAGCGCCTTCACGATCGGGTGATGCAGTGGTACGCGCCGGATGCGGAGAGCTCTACGGCGGCGGCCGTAAAGAATCGCCAAGAAAAAGTACTCAAATCGCGCCTGCGTAGTCAGGCGAAATTCCTTCAATTTCTCAACTTATTGATTCGTCTGGGTAACATCCAGAAAATCTGGAAATGGTGCCCTCCCTCCGTACCCAGATTGTTGGAGCGGGAGTCGACTCCGTTTACACCGGAGGGGTTGGAGGGCTACCGCTATGTGCAGGCCGCTAGAGCCTTGGTTTGGGAAGATTTCCGGAAAGGAATAAGACCAGACGCATTTGCTTCGGAAGGTCGCATTTTGCTGAGTGCTGCGCTTTACGGCGGTTTGGGCGAGGTGGCTGCACTACGTGAGCTGCAAAAAAGTCTACGTGGTGGAGTTGCGTTGGAACATTTTCCGCAACTCGGCTGGAGTTTTCTGGATCTAGAAATTCCGATGGGGCGTGGCGGAACACGATTGCGCCGCTGGTTTCTTGACCCCATGTCAGAGATCTTCTTTTTGAATCATATCGGCAACTCACCTTTGGCACCAGAAAGTTCCAGGACTGAGGTGATGCGCGCGATTGACGCCTATCTTCACACCCTTCCGAAGAGGCATGGCAAATATCTTCGAGCGCGTAAATTGGTTGCAGCGATACCGCAATCGTTGTTGGTCGGCCTTCCGCAGTATTTGGCAGCCTACGCAGCAGGTACCCTAGCGGCGCATGCGGTCCGGTCGGAACGCTGGTGGCGTATGCACGGTTACCAGTGGGATGCCCAGGACGGAGGGGAGGGCTCGCATGAAACGAGGGAGGAGCAGGAGGCTCTGTCTGCTCCTGATGCCCAAGATGTGTCAACAGGGGCAGGTGTCGAGGTACAGGAGGCGATTCAATCCGTAGCGTGGCTGCAGTCTCTGCGAAAGATCCTGAGCAACCAGAACCGAATGGCAGCGTTACAGGAATTGGCGAAAACATCAGCAAATGTCGGCGCAGATAGATTGGGCCGATTATTTTATGGCTGGGCAGAGCATCTCTTGAAGAACGGTTCGGCGTATCGACACCGATTAGCGATGCGTACCATTCGCCGATACGTTAGTCGTCTTGCGGCACTGATGGCGCAGCTTCTCGAAAATCCAGCAGATGTGGATAACTTTGGAGATCCGTCTTGGCGGCAGCTGTATGAAGATCTCTTGGACTTGGTGGAAACGGAGCACCAGCGAGCGTTTTTGGTACGAGCCATCCGAGAGTGGCACCAATACCTCGTAGAGAGACACCTAGCAAGCCCGATTTCCGATCAAGAGCTGGGGGGGCTGACAATGGATGTGGTACCCGATGCGCGCATCGTCAGTGAACAAGAATTTGAGCAAATCAAGCAGGCGATTGTGCAAGGCCAGCATAGATCCTATCACGCGCAGCTTCCGACGGTGCTTACCCTGATTGCGATCCTGGGCTATCGTTGCGGTCTGCGTCGAATGGAGGTACTGCGACTGCGCTTGATGGATTGCCATCTGTTTGGTAAGGCCATTTTGCTCATTCGGCCTTTCGCGGAGCGATCTCTCAAAAGTCGCAATGCGACGCGGGCGATCCCTCTTCATGCGCTGTTGAAGCTGGGTGAGTTGCAATTGCTCCGCGAATGGGTACATTCCCGAGAAAAGAGCAGCGGAGGCGGGGAGGGGTATCTGTTTGCCCTGGTGGAAATCGGGCATGACCCTATTTCTCAGGAAATGGCCATGTCTCGTGTTCACGATGTCATGCGCCAAGTGACTGGCGACAGGGGAATTCACTTCCACCACCTGCGGCACAGCTTTGCAAATCATCTTCTCTGGCGGCTCTCCCTACCGCAGATCCCTGCGGATGCGGTGCCTAAGTACCTACGCGACGAGAGAGAGGCGGCTGAAAAATTTGTCTCCCAGCTCCTGGGCAGTGCTGGCCCGACCCGAAAACATCTGTACGCCCTGACAAGCCTACTGGGACACTCTACGCCGGATATCACGCTCAACCACTATGTGCATAATCTGGACTTGCTGCTTGCCCTTTATTTGCGGGGGCAGATTCCCAGGGGGATTGGTCGAGATTGGCAAGGGTTTTTCCATCAAATCCATCAAGCGACTATTTATCGGGCTTGGGCAAAGGCCGGGACCGAGGGGTTGTTAGAGCTCATGCGTAGGCAGCATAGGGAAAAGGTTCGCGTTTCCCGAGAGATCGATAATAGCAAAACCTCTTGTAGGTCAGATAGAACAAATGAAGTCGCTGAACTGGAGGCGTATATGGAGAATGCCTGGCAAATCTTGTTGCAGGGAATGGTGCTGCAAAAAGAGACTGCCGAGAAGGAAGATCCTTGGGACCGTTTGGCGGAAGAAAGTCAGTTCTCCAGTGCCCATCTGCGTGCGATGGCGGCCAAGGCAACAGAAATATTTACGTTGCGTGGGCATGGGGGATTGCGGCACAGCGCTTATCAAATTCCAGCAGCTGGAGGAAGGCTGAAGTTAGATTTGCCACCAAAAATCCATCGGCTGGAGGATCAGCAGATTTATCGGGAACTGTTGCCAGGTTTCTGGCGGAGCCTACAAAAGGATAGAGGTGCACTGGACCGAGTGTTGAACAGCTATTTGCGACAGGCGTGGCGAATGCATCCAGGCTATTTTTTGGGGAAGTCGGCGGAATCACCAGAGGAAATCCTGGCATTCCGCAGCCTGCTGTTTGATTGGGGCATTCGCCCTGGGCAAATCCGGTATGTCAATTATGATCCAGCGGAACGGTCGGTATGGCGGCAGCGTTGGCGCGAGGCTTTGGGTCTGCACAAGAAAATTTCCATAATGACCCGTCATTCTCCAGATCCGGGCTTGATGGCAGCGTGGCTTCATGTTTACCCCGGTTTTGATCGCAGAAGGAGTGGAGAACTCTCAGCATCGCCAGGTTTCAGTTATCTTTTGATCATGGGGGCCATCGTGCTGCGGGCGGTTGCGCAAGGCTTACGTTCTTCATGATACACGCTCTCAACGGCCCACTTTTTGCTCCGACTTTTGTTCATGGTAAAAATGGCTTACATGGATGCCTCCATTTGTGCAAGTCGACGGGCGATTGTGGTTTTTGCCGCAGGAAACGGGGGTTTTCGACGCGATGGCGCAGTTGGCTCTGCCGATCAGCGGCATGCTCAGTGGGATTGATACTCAGGAGGGCTTTAGGGCGTGGACCAAGCCGTGTGGAGGCGGGTGAAGGCTGCAAATGCCACGGTGTGTCTGCCGGGAAAGCGAGGATCCATTGCCGCGCATGACGCTTGATCCGGGCCGCGAGGGTGATGATCTCCTGGACCATCAGAGAGAACTCACGGATTCAGGTGAGTTACATCCAGTTTATGGATAATTTCCATTAAAAAAACAGCAAAACATCTTTGATGGTAAATATGAAATAGATAATTATTTACTTTTTAGGTAAATATCATCTTTTCTCTGGAGCCAGTATTAGCCTGCGAAGAAAGGCCCGACGATCTTCCTGCTGCCCTTTTTCCAGCTGCTCGCGGGTACGTCGTCGAAATGCGATGACTTGGTCCCAGGCGGCGAACACTGCCTCCGCATCCGGGTAGCGTCGCAAACCCTGCACTTGCGGCTGGATGAGAAAATGCCCAAGGCCCTGCCGATAAGCCACATGGGCCTGCCCCACTAGACTTGGTACCCGTAGCGGAAGCACGGGACCGTAGGGAAGGCAGGGATGAGCGATCTGCGGTGGGGCAGACCACTCCTCGGGCAATGGAATGTCTGGGGGTGTGATGGGAATGAAGATTTGCGATAGCGCCAGGGGTGTCAGCACCTGAGCCGTCCACCAATCTCCCAAGTGCCTTGCCCCCCGAGAGCAGACGGAAATGGACGGATGGGCCGCAGGGCTATCCAGGAAACAGTCCTGCTGCCATTGGGAAAAAATCGCGGTAATGGCCTGGTGGAAGTCGTCGAGATCCGCAAAGGATCGGCACTCCCAACTCATGGTTTTGTACACCAGGACTCGGTTCTGAGCACAGGCAAAACCGCCGTGTCCAGGATTCGTGCCAGCTCCCGATAGAGCAACAATTCGCTCAGCTGCCCCAGATGTCGACTGAAGTCTGGCAGCCAGTCACCCAAGGCATCGTGACTAAAAAACCGGGCCATCTCTGGATTCTCCTCTTCCAGATACGCCGCACACTCGCAGATCGTACCCAGATAATCGGCGGGGAGTCCGACTGCCTCCAGCCCATACTCCTGGTAGAACTGTTCGAGGTCGACCGCACGGTGGCCATTGAGGATGCCATCCTCGAGATAGGCAGAGGCAAAAGGTGGGCAAAGCGCCGGAAAGCTGAAGAGTCGTGTATGCTCAACCTGCCAAACCTCCAAGGGTAGTGCCTCTAATTCTGCCAAGGCGGGCTGGAGCGTGGGATGGTTTTCGCTCAGCTCTCGCAAAACGACCAGCGACTCCTCCGTTGGTTCGGCCAGGACCAAGGCGACCAAACGCCAGGTCCGTGTAGTCACACGCGGCTCAGCGATGGGCGAGAACATGCTGGATTCCCGCCCCTAATAAGCCATCATGGCCGGCATTGCCCCAGGGGAAGACATAAACGCCGCTGGCCAAGAAATAGTGGCGCAAGAGGAATCCTCCCAAGAGCACCAAGACTGCACTCAGCAGGACGGGCGCGGGACTTTGCCAGGCCTTGAGTACCCCACGAGACTCAAGGAGGAACGGCAGTAGCAGGCCTAGAAGCAGGAAACCGCCCAACCAACCCCAACTATGCAAGAGAATATGCAAGGAACCTTGTCCACTGAGGGATTGAGGTAGGATCACGACCATGATCAGCCCAACGAGCAGAATCTCCACGCCAATCAACGCGAGATCGAGGCGCTCGTAAGCACGCGCGAGGATATCGTGTTGGTGGAGCACGGCGTTGAACACGAGCAGTTGAAAGGCCAAAGCCGTAGAAAAAGCAGATACGGTAAAGAGCGGTGGAACCAGATCGTTGGACCAGAGCGCGGCAGCCGGGAAGGAGCGT
This sequence comes from Candidatus Igneacidithiobacillus taiwanensis, assembly GCF_031962545.1. Lineage (NCBI taxonomy): Bacteria > Pseudomonadati > Pseudomonadota > Acidithiobacillia > Acidithiobacillales > Acidithiobacillaceae > Igneacidithiobacillus > Candidatus Igneacidithiobacillus taiwanensis. Next base: position 21,090 of record NZ_JAVRKK010000003.1, on the reverse strand, counting down.
AGGAGCAGGCCGGTATAGACGGCCGTCCCTAAACCGCAAAGGGCAGTCAGCCAAGCGATGGGGAAACGCAGTCTCTGAGCCCAACGACCCACCCAACGAATGATTGGCAGATCGAACCAGGCGGACAACCACAGACCAACAATGGGAAGTCGACGAAACCACGCTTCCTCCAGCAGCAGTGGCCAGGCATAGAGAAGCCCGAAGATCATTGCCCAGACGATGAACTGGGTTCCCCAAGCAATCCAGGACCAGGGGAGGAAGAGCGGGTTCCAAGGCAGGAGGATGCGCCAAACATTGATAGGGTGTAGGAGATCGATGAGCAGTAGGCCCGATCCCACACCGAGAAAAGCCTCGCCGGACAATATTGCCCAGAGCGTCGCTGCGCGGTCGGCGCGAAAATGCAGATGACTGATGACACCCAGAGCAATAAGGGCGGCCCCCATACCACCAAGAAATAGGTAGGCGGCCACGAGGGTGGCCCAGCGATCCTGAGTAATCAGGGTTGTCGCAAAGTGTAGAGAATTCATACCAAGCCCTCCGGAAGCTTGTGGACGTAATACACGTTGGGTCCGGTGCCCAATTCGGTCAACAAGCCCTGGGCGGTACCGCTAGCCACGACCTTGCTAATTAGATCGTTGGGATTGTCCAAATCGCCAAATATACGTGAATGGGCAACACAGGTTTCTACACAGGCGGGTTCAAGCCCTTGTTCCAAACGGCCATAGCAAAAATCGCATTTATCGATACTGGGCACGCTTCTTTTCAAAAAACCATCGCCGTAATAGGCCTTGCCTTTTCTGATATCGTCGCTATCGGCGCCGTAACGCGCATCGTAAGGACAGGCCATGGCGCAAGCTTGGCAGCCCATACAAATATCGGGATTCACACGAACGATGCCGTTGGCCATTTTGAAGGTCGCCCCCGTCGGACAAACGCTAACACAAGGGGGATTATCGCAATGGTTGCAAAGTTTAGGAAAGAACTGACGTAAAACTCGATCACCGATCTCGATTTCTTCGTCATATACATAAGTGCGGAATTTATCCGGATTCCAAACCGGGGTCTGATTTTCCATGGCACAGGCAGCCATACAAGCATTGCAGCCAACGCAGGTATCCAGATTGATGAGCATGGCATATTTAGTCATGAAAGACTCCTCAAGCGCGTTCAAGACGCACAGTAAACTCCTGCGAACGAAAACCACCGCTCACCGGTTCAATAAAGCCCGGGGTGATCTTATTGAGTGCTGTGCCCATACCCACGGCATGGGTGAGTGCCGGATTCTGGTCACCAAAACCGCTGTACAGAAAAACTGTATCGCTGCGAATGAGTCGCGTAACATGGACTACGGCATCGGCTTTTTGTTGGGTCAGTAGATTGGTTACGTGCACCCGATCTCCCTCACGCAGCCCCAGTTTTTCGGCACGATGGGCATGCACCCAGAGCCCGGTGTATATTTCTCCCCGAAATTTATTGATGCCGACCAGCGGCTGAAAATCATTGTTTGGGGAACAGTGGGATACCGTAGGTACCATACCATAGGTAAAGAAAAACTCGTTGTCGGCCATAGGGGCTGGATTTTGCGGACGACAGTCGGAAGCTATATATGTCGCCAGCACCGAAAAATACGGGTTATCCCAGAGCTCAAACTGATCTCGCAGTTGTCCGTAGAGATTACTGTAAAACTCAGCACGCCCACTGGGTGTCGGCAGTGGCATCTTACGAGGCATGCCGTATTGGGCAATGAGTTTCTCTGCCTTGGCGACGGGGTAGACGCCTTTTTCTCGCAAGACTGCATCCAGCTGTTGCGGTGTGACGCCCAGAGATTTGGCCTTCATCTCAAAATCGATCTGGCGACTGGCCATATTGAAAGGATTTTTGATCCCTTTGGCGCGATTGGCAGCCGTTAGTGCCCGAAGACGAGCGGCGGGAACCCCGGCTAGACGCTCCAGCGCTTCATAATATGGCTCCTCGCTGCCACTGATAATCTCAGTCAGTTTCAACAGCGCATCAGGTAAAATGACGTTATCGTAGAGCGGGGTGACCGCCTGATAACGTGTAATCAGCATATTGTCGGGATTGGCACCGTTGCCGTAGATCGCCGGTTCATCCCGTTCCAGATAGGTAAGTTCCGGCAGGACAACGTCGGCATAGGCTAAGGTGTCCGATGGCATGACATCCATAACGACAACTAAATCCATGTTGGGGTGGGTTAGCACCTCCTCCCAAAATCCCTCCGGTGCGTCGCGCAGTGGATTGGTGCCGTTGAACAAGATGGCTTTGCAAAGATAGGGCGCATCTTTCCAGCGCAACTTGCCCTTGACTGCAGAGTCCAGACCCACCTCCGTGGTGAAAGGAAAGGCCGCCCAGTCAGGTGAATCCTTGGGTATTTGATCGCGATGTACCGCCGCCCAGGCTGGGTAACCGTGGGAGTAGGTATTGGGGTCTGCGGCCGCCTTGGCACTCCAATACACGAAAGGCATACCTGCGAGGCTCGCCATGGGCGGCGCTTTGGGATCGCCTTTGACCTCCCACATGTGGCGCACTTGCTCTCGATAATCGCCCCCGAAAATCCAGCCGCCAGGGACGTCGAAGCCACCCTTGAGGCCCTGGATCATGGCTTGTACCCGACGCAGCATCTGAATGTTGCCGTAGCGTGCTCCCGACCAACCCGGAATGAGAATGGGCGATTTTGCACGATGAAATTCCTGCGCGATGCGACGGATGTCGGCAGCGGGAATGCCGGTATTAGTCGCGGCCCACTCAGGAGTGTACGGCTCTAATTCGTGGATCTGGGCGTCAAAGACCGTCTGCAGCGCCTCACCGAGGTAGGTGAAGCCAGCAGGTGTGCGAAGTTTCGGAGTGACGGGCCGACCGCTACTGCTTTGGCGGTTTTGGTTGCTGAATGCCGGAAGGAAGACGACCTGGCCGCTATCGGCGTCGATGACCGCAGGTTCTTTTTGCGCCGAGAGATAGAGCTCCCAGGCATTGTGAGCGTTTTTTCGAACCAAAAATGGCAAGTTGCTGTGGCTAATAAGAAAATCCTCATCGTACCAACCGTTGTGCATCATCTCGCGCAGCATGGCAAGGCAAAAATCGAGATCGGTGCCAGGTTTTATGGCATACCACTCGTCCGCTTTGGCTGCTGTTTCCGAGGCGCGCGGATCAAGTACGACGACCTTTGCTCCTTTTTCGATGCCGGCAGCAAAGCGTACCGCTCGACAGGTAGAGATGCCGCCGATGCTGGCATTGCCGATTATCGAAAGAATGTAATCGCTATTTTCATAGTCTTCGATATTTTCGCCATGAACAACATAATTCCCGGTCATGGAATTGGTGCCAAAATGCCCGTTGAATACACAGTTTTGGGTGGGTGAGGTGATGAGATTGGGAATCTGATTGGCAGCAGTAAAGCAAAAGGTGTTGGGAATATAGAACGAGCAAGTACTCCAGCCGCCGTAAATCGTCCATTCCCAGGGCCGTATACCCTTGCTTTTTTGGGCAATATAGGCCCAGGCTTCCTCCCATGTCGCAGCGCGAAATTTCATTTCCCCGCGTTTGCTTCCGGCCGCCCGAATCAGCGGGGTTTTGATGCGATTGGCGCTATAGACCTGACGCAGTCCGGACTGGCCTCGTGCACAGATCTTGTCGCCATTCAGCGTTGAATTGGGATTGCCGCCAAGCTTCATGATACGTTCTTGTCCCTTGCGCTGCCCCACGGTTACCCGCAACGAACAAAACGATGAGCAATAATTGCAAATGGAATGCGTGAAGTGATCTTGAGGATCCTGGTGGGCCGGGCCGGCCAGCTTGATCCAATTGGGTCGGTACAAGGTGGCGCCGACAGCGCTTAACCCGGTGGTCTTCAGGAAGCTGCGGCGGGTCATTTTGGGAAACTGCCAGCTCATTGGTCACTCCTTCTTCGGTGTACCATTGCCTATCGCCCATGCGCCCAATTGCCGAAAGCAAACCGGAACCGTCATGGTTTTAGAATATTAGGATATAGTACTACTAATATCTTTCTTTGCAACAGCCCTTGTGACCTGACAGCCCTCGTGACCTGAGGCACGCGTTCGTGGGTCTGCGTGTAGGGACGGCCCATTGCGATTTCGTAATGTAGAATTAAATACTGCGGAAGGAAGCGATATTGCGATCGGCAACAGGAAAGGATACTCCCACGAACGCACTCTCTCCTTGTGCAACTTGCGACAAAACCTAGATTCCTTTCAAGGCAATAATTGACCTACCTAATCGCATTGCATACAGCCAGCAACGAAGGTATGCGGCAACGAGGTGAAAGCCAAGGCATGGCTGGCGTCGAGTATTTAGGAAACCACAACACTGGGGAAAAGTACGATGGAGAGTTACCTGCGCATCAAGATGAGAACTGTTTTACCCCGACGCTGATTAACCGCGAGCGATGAGCACCGAACAGTGGGCCGACTGACAGACTTCCGAAGCCACGCTTCCCATAACCCACTGGCGCACGCCGCGCCAACCATGACTACCGAGGACGATCAGATCCGCGCGAAGGCGCTCGGCCTCTGCAACAATCAGTTCACCGATCCGCTTACCGCCCACATCCGTTTCCAGCAAGTGGGTTTCCACCGGCACGCCGAGGCCTGCTCCCTGGTCTTGTAGTTTAACCAGCAGCTTATGCCCTTCTTCCTGCAGGAATTTGATAGATTCGGGGGTGGCGTAATATGCGCCGAAAATATCCACAACTGTCACAATCTTTAGAGGGGATCTACCAGCCTGCGCCAACTCAAAAGCCTGCTGCACCGCAGGTTCGGAGGCATCGCTTCCATCTGCCGCCAACATGATCTTCTGCAACATTCTTTCTCCCAGGGCCTGTATTCAGCCTATACAGGATAGTATTTCTTTGCCTTCGGTGAAGGTAGTGCCTACACTAAAAATAGTTTCCCATATGAAGATGGGCAATGAGGGTCATTGCATTGGCAGGAACACGCAGACTTGAGGGAAGACGATGGACACGAATCGCTACATCCGATTTTTCGATCAACTTGGTATCCAGGACGTTCCGCTGGTCGGTGGCAAAAATGCCTCGCTGGGCGAGATGTTCCGCAAACTCTCGGCACAGGGGGTGCGCGTGCCCAACGGTTTTGCCATCACCGCCGATGCATATCGCACCATGCTCGACACCGCCGGAGCCTGGGACGCGCTGCACGAAGCACTCGACGGGCTTAACCCCAACGACATGCAAGACCTGGCCCACCGCGGTAAGCGCGCACGCGAAATCGTGTACGGCGCCGGTCTGCCAAAAGACCTGGCCGCCGAGATCATTGCCGCCTACCGCAAGCTGCAGGAACAATACGGCGAAGACGTGAGCCTGGCGGTGCGCAGCTCGGCCACTGCGGAAGACCTGCCGACAGCGAGCTTTGCCGGCCAACAGGACACGTATCTGAACATTCGCGGCGACGAAAGCCTGCTCGACGCCTGCCGCCGCGACTTTGCCAGCCTGTTCACCGACCGCGCCATTCACTACCGCGTCGATCAAGGTTTCGACCACTTCAAGGTGGCGCTTTCGATCGGGGTGATGAAGATGGTGCGCTCCGATCTTGCCGCCTCTGGGGTGATGTTTTCTCTCGATACCGAATCGGGCTTTCGCGACGTGGTATTCATCACCGGCGCGTATGGGCTGGGCGAAAACGTCGTGCAGGGTGCGGTCGATCCCGACGAGTTTTATGTGCACAAGCCGACTTTCAACGCGGGGCACCGTGCCGTGCTGCGCCGCAGCTTGGGCGACAAGGCGGTCAAAATGATCTTTGTCGAAGGCGAGACACGGCAGACCACACGCAACATCCCCACGCCCAAGGCCGACCGCGAACGTTTCTGCCTCAGTGACACCGATGTGCTGGAACTGGCCGACGCAGCGATCAAGATCGAGCAGCACTACGGCCATCCGATGGACATGGAATGGGCCAAGGACGGCATCGACGGCAAAATCTATATCGTGCAGGCGCGGCCGGAGACTGTGGCCTCGCAGCGCCGCGCCAGTGTGATCGAAAGCTACGTCCTCGATGGCCAGGGCGAACTGCTCACCAAGGGCCGCTCAGTGGGCGAAAAAATCGCCAGCGGCCAGGCACGGGTGATTGCCGACGTTGCCCATCTGCGCGACTTCAAGCCGGGTGAAGTGCTCGTTGCCGACACCACCACACCCGACTGGGAACCGGTGATGAAAACCGCGGCGGCCATTGTCACCAATCGTGGCGGGCGCACCTGCCACGCGGCCATCATCGCCCGCGAGCTGGGCATTCCGGCAGTCGTCGGCGCGGGCAACGCAACCAGCTCTGTGCCCAGCGGCGAGACGGTCACCATCTCCTGCGCCGAAGGCGATGCGGGAAAGGCCTATCGCGGCGCGGTGCCGTTTCACGTCGACAAGATCGAGGTTGGCGACATTGCGCGGCCAGCCACCGGCATCATGATCAACATCGGCAATCCCGAAATCGCCTTCAAGACCTCGTTCCTGCCCAACGACGGCGTGGGACTGGCGCGGATGGAGTTCGTCATCAACGAAACCATCAAGGCACACCCGCTGGCCCTGTTGCACCCGGAAAAGGTCAAGGACCCCGCCGCACGCGCAGCAATCGACCGCCTGCTGCGCAGCTACACGGACGGGGCGAGATTTTTCGTGCAGCGGCTCGCCGAGGGCATCGGCACGATCGCCGCGGCGTTCTGGCCCAAGCCGGTGGTCGTGCGAATGTCCGATTTCAAGTCCAATGAATACGCCAGCTTGATCGGCGGCGCCGACTTCGAGCCGGACGAATCCAATCCCATGATCGGCTTTCGCGGCGCCTCGCGCTATGCCCACCCAGCGTATGCCGAGGGTTTTCGACTGGAGTGCCTGGCGATGAAGCGGGTACGCGAGGACATGGGGCTCAGCAATGTGGTTCTCATGTTGCCCTTCGTGCGCCGGGTACAGGAGGCCGATGCGGTGCTGGCCAAGATGGCCGAATTCGGCCTCAAGCGCGGTGAAAACGGGCTGCAGGTCTACGCCATGTGCGAAATTCCGAACAACGTCATCCTCATCGACCAGTTCGCCAAGCGCTTCGACGGCTTTTCCATCGGCTCCAACGACCTCACCCAGCTCACCTTGGGCGTGGACCGCGACAGCGAAATCGTCGCCTTCGACTACGACGAGCGCGACGACGGCGTCAAGGAGATGATCCGTCTGGCGGTCGAGGGCTGCCGGCGCAATGGCATCCACTCGGGGCTCTGCGGTCAGGCGCCGTCGGACTATCCGGAAATGGCCGAATTCCTGGTTGAGATCGGCATCGACACCATGAGCCTCAACCCGGACACGGTCATCGCCACGACCCAGCACGTCCTCGCGGTCGAGGCGCATTTGGGGCGGAAAAAGGGAGTAAAAGTGCATGACTGATAGCTCGTAGCACGACTTACCACAAGTTTTTGTCTAGGACGTGAGGTGGTTCTCTTGGTTTGGACAGGCTGAAGGAATGATTAAGAAGCTGCTGAAAAAGTCGGTGGTATAATGGGCAAACCGGTGCAGCGGAGGTTGTAAAGATGCGTGGAGCCAAGGTAGAGACCCCAGGGCTTACGCATGAAAACCCGGTGGTGGTGAAAGGCGTTTCTGCTATGGTTTCTGGGAGCCCTGTAGCCCGGGGATCGGTCCCCTATCGTTGCAAAATTTGAAGGAGTCTGCCGGGATCTACGATTCTTGCGCGCAAGATCGCCTGCGATCTGGTGCAGCGTGACAAAACATCCATGGCCAGCATCAAAGGACGCCGCAAAATGGCCGCCCGGGATGACCTTTGCATGGAACAAGTACTCACCGGGAGTTTTCATGCGTAAGCCCTGGTAGAGACCCAAGGGTTATTCAGCTACGTTTCCCGGGAACAACGGGTGCCGCAAGACCATCCGCTGCGCGCGATACGAGCGATTGTGGATCGTTCCCTGGCAGAGATGGACAGCCACTTCAGCACGATGTACTCCACCTTCGGTCGACCTTCGATTCCGCCGGAATTTTTGCTGCGTGCCCTACTGCTGCAGGTGTTTTACAGCATCCGATCGGAGCGGCAGTTGATCGAGCAGCTCCATTACAACCTGCTGTTCCGTTGGTTCGTTGGGCTCGGCATGGATGAAGGGGTCTGGGTGCCAACGGTCTTCACCAAGAATCGGGATCGGCTGCTGGATCACGGGACAGTGCAGGAATTCTTCCGCTCCGTGCTGGAACAGGCCCATAGTCAGGAATTGCTTTCCGAAGAGCATTTCTCTGTCGATGGTACCCTGCTGGAAGCTTGGGCTTCGCAGAAGTCCTTCCAGCCGAAAGATCCTGAGGACCGAGAGGGCGATGGTTCCGATTTCCGTGGCCAGACCCGCAGTAATGAAACCCACGCCTCCATAACTGATCCCGATGCCCGGCTCTACAAAAAGGCGCCCGGCGAAGCTTCTCGTTTGGCCTATCTTGGGCATGTGCTCATGGACAATCGCCACGGACTCATTGTCGGAGAACAGGTCACCACCGCCGACGGTACGGCGGAAAGGAAGCGCTGGAGCTGGTGGATGCGGCCGTCTGTCTCATGATGGAGCCCAGCCACCATGCTCAGCGGCGGATCAATCTGGCGGAACTGCATGCGCTGCAAGCGGGTTTGTCTTCGGAGCAGATCGCGGTGGCAAAGCAAGAGGGGATAGCGTGCAGGTGGCAGCGGATTGAACTAAAATAGCCAAACACAATGGCTGACTCGACTTCGCCGTAAAAAATCCTCCTGGAGAGCCTTTGATGGAAATTATAGACACATCGGTAATGAACGGACTGCGCACCCAAGCCCAAAAATTTCAGCACACCCAGCCTTATCCATGGATCTGCATCACGGATTTTCTTGATCGGGAGAAGTTCGATCAACTCTGCAAGGATCTCCCCGGCCCCGCGTTTTTCGAGTCCCAGGTAGGCTATAAAAGGGCGCACGGACAAAAAAGTCATGATCGCCTCGCGCTACAGTATCGTCCGGCACTGGAAAAGATGTTGGCAGCTAGCTGGAAAAAGTTTATCCATGAATTGCAGAGCGAGGCCTATAAATCCTTTTGGCGGGATATGCTGGGCTTGAGCTCCAGGACGCCCGTCATTCTCACCATGCACTGGCATTACGCCCCGCCTGGCGCTTCCGTTTCGCCGCATACCGACGCCCGACGCAAAATCGGTTCTCATATCTTCTATTTCAATACTCCGGAGGACTGGGATGAGTCTTGGGGTGGGCAGACCCTGGTACTAGACGATGGCGGAAAATGGCCACGTCACTCGGCTCCGGACTATGCAGACCTGCGCGAGGCGGGCGCCTCGCAGGTACTGGGTAATCGAAGCTTTCTTTTCGCTCAGACAGATCACTCCTGGCATGCCGTCAAGGCCGTTCAGTGCCCACCGGGCCATTTACGTAAAGTGTTCATCGTGGTCGCCAATCGTCTCACTCCCCAAGTGATCTGGCGGCGCATTCGGGGTAAAGACGCCGACGGCTATCGGCTGGTCGGATAAATCGATAAGAACGACCCCCACAAGCGCAGCATGAATTTCGCCTGACACGTTTACTGCGCAAAGGAATGTTGAGAAGGGTCGATACCGATAATTGCCTATCAATAACTCCGTCCGTTAAGCGTGGAGACAGTCTGACTTGCTTTACTTCGAGGATCAGCCGAAGGGCACCAATCCGCAGGAGCTGGCGCAAAGATATATGTTGGTGATGCGTAGCATAGCATCGATAGATATCGCGTAATGAAGTGAGTATACTGAGCACTATGAAGATAGTGCTGAGTTTTCAATGATGCTAAGGTTCATTCGTTTCTCCTTCTATTTGGTATTAATAATTTTCATCTCTATTGGGACGTTCAGTCCTGTCGCGAAGGCGCTGTCTTTTATGCCCAGTGGTTCGTCTTACTTTAGCACTGGAGTTGGCATATTCAACATGGTCGGTGCTGTCAATGACGACGGTTACAATCACACCCCAGCGGAGCTAAATTTCGAGTACCAGTCGGGAACACGCCTCTACGGTACTGGCTATATGCTGGGATTGTTGGCGAATGCCGACGGCGGCGTGGATGGTTACGGAGGGCTCTACATCAATATCATGCTTTCACCGCAGTGGATACTCACCCCAGAAGCCGGGGTCAGTGGCTACCGCCGGGGGCAAAGCAAGAATATGGGAAGCATCTTTCTCTTCCGATTAGAATTAGGCATGGCCTACCAAGTGGCCGGCGGTCAGCGCCTCGGGCTGAAGATCGCGCATTTGTCCAACGGCGATCTCTACTCCCGTAATCCTGGCGAAAATGAGATTCTGGTCACTTATTCTTTGCCGTTGCGGTAAAAAGCTGAAAGTGTAGGCGCGTGCAGTGCCGCATAGTAGCCGTCGAGTCAGTGGGAGACAGTCTATGTATGCAGCAGCGCCCCAGTGAGGGCGGGATGGTACGCCGGTGATCAGGATGTCCTGGGCCCATTCATCCGGGGCCCGTTTCGCCAAAATTCTGATACTTTTTTATCAATGAGCTGCGCTGTTATCCCTGTAGAAATATGAGGTTATTCGATGCACCAATCTAATCTCCAGCGCAAGACCTATCGCGCATGAACGCGCAAAAAAGTACCTAAGCACGCCGATTCTCCTTTGGTTTAAATCATTTCGAGAGTGTCCAGGAATCCTCTTTTTTTCGTAATAATTCCAGAAAACGGGATATCCCTTCTTGCGCAATGATTTTTCCGTAGGAGTCGCGATAAGTCAGGTTCATGCATATACCGTCGATGAAGATATCATAAATTTTCCAGTCCTGGCCTTCTTTTATGAAGCCATAACTGACGGGAATGTTTGCGCGCCCATCGGTCTGTAGTATTTTGGTTTCGACCTCTGCAATGGGTGGATTATGAGAAACTTCAGTGCTGCCCAAAATTTGTACGGATTGCCCAGAATATTTGCTAAACGCTGTCATGTAAACTTGAATTAACTGTCTGCGGTACAGATTAATAAAATCGTCCTGCTGAGCTGGCGTCATTTGTGCCCAGTACTGCGCCATAACCATTCTTGACATGAGCGTAAAATCAACATATGGAACTATTATCTTTTCTATATTTTCTTGCTCAGAAATGGATAGTTGACGCCCCTGGTTTGCTTGCAAGATGTGCATGACCTGGTTGGTGATGTTTTGCATAATGACTTGCGGAGTTGTTGATTCATCGGCGAAAGCGACCATGGCCGACGCTAACAGAAAAAGAGCGCTAATGATAGCCATGGCCTTTCTTGTTTTGCGTAGCAATGAAATGCTGATTCTGGTCATCGTATTTGCCTCCTGGCACGGGAATGATGGGAATATGATGGCGTTTCTGCCAACATTGCGTGCTGGCAGATAAATTTTCTGATACTTCTTTTGTGATGGCAATAAAAACAACCAGATTGCAGAGTGTTTTGTTTTCATGCGGTGTCTCTCTCCGGTCGCAAAAAAGCTATCTTTGTGGGAATCAATTTTCGCCCTTGGCGTTTGGCCCGAAGCCCAGACGCTCGCGTTTGCGCAGGATACGTTCGACGATCCAGCCGCCCAAGAGATAGGCCAAGGCGCGGGTGAGGGGTAGAAACCAGGTGGGCGGCGGGGCTTCGTTGGCGCGCAGATCGTGCAATAGGGCTGGATCAAGGGCGCCGGAGATGCCTGCCCCGAGTAGGATGGCTGTTAGCAGGACCACTACCCAGGCACCGCAATAGTTGCGTAGGACGCTATAACTCAGGCGATAGACAACGGCACCCAGGAGCAAACTGATAACGGTCTCGATGATCCAAATCCGCAACACACGTGCCCCCTATTGCATGCGATGACGGAAGAGCCAGGCAGCGGCGCTCATGCTCAGGACCGCGATGCTGGCCAAGGGCCAATACTGGCTCCACAGATCCCGTAGCCCGTCTCCGTCCAGGAAAACCCCGCGTACGATCACCAAAAAGTAGCGCATGGGATTGGCATAAGTGAGGTCCTGGACCAGTTCCGGCATGTTGGCAATGGGGGTGGCAAAGCCAGAGAGAATGATGGCTGGCACCAAAAAGAGAAAAGCGCCGAGCAGGCCCTGCTGCTGAGTCATGGACAAGGACGAGATCATCAAGCCGATGCCGACGGCGGCAAAGAGAAAGAGCAGCATCCCCAGGGCAAGGGCAAAGACGCTCCCGATGAAGGGCACGCCAAACCAGAACACCGCCACCAAAGAAATGAAGGTGCCCTCCACGGCGCCCACGAGAATGCCCGGCAGTGCCTTGCCCGCCAAGATCTCCAGGGGCGTCATGGGAGTAACGAGTAGCTGATCGAAGGTCCCTTGCTCCCGTTCCCGGGCTACCGAGAGCCCCGTCACCAGCAGGGTCACCACCAAGGTAAGCAGGGCGACGATACCGGGGACGATAAACCAGCGCGACAGTAGATTGGGGTTGAACCAGGCGCGGGTGACCAACTGTGCCGGCGGACTGCCCCAGTGGTGATCCCGTGCCCAGCGCTCGTCAAAAGAGAGGAGGATGCTGTTGACATAATTGAGGGCGATGGTGGCCGTGTTGGAATTGCGGCCGTCGATGATCACCTGTACCGGCGCCGGCCGATGTTGCAACAGATCCTCGGTGAAATCGGGGCCGATCTGCAGCACGAGCAGGGCCTTTTCGCGATCGATGAGGGGAGCGATCTGCCCGTCGCGGGTGATGGTCGCTACCTGCTGAAAGGCGCGCGAACCCTGAAAATAGCCAAGTAGTTCGCGAGAGGCAAAGCCGCTGTCCTGGTTATAAACGGCGTAGGGAATGTGATCGAGATCGAAGGTGGCGGCGTAGCCAAAGACCAAGAGCTGAATGATGGGCGGCCCAATGAGAACAAACCGACTTTTCTTGTCCCGCAAAATGGCGAGAAATTCCTTGATCACCAAGGCCCAGATGCGCGCCAGCATCAGTCCAGCCTCTTGTGCGAGCGGCGCAGGGTCACGCCCAGAAAAAAGATGGCCATCAGCAACAGGGCGACGCTATTCCAGAGGATGATGGGCCAGACATCACCGGCGAGGAAAAGGGTCTGAAGAATGCTCACGAAATAGCGGGCAGCGACGATGTGGGTAATCACCTGGATCGCCGCGGGCATGGACGGGATGTAGAAGATGAAGCCCGAAAGAATGAAGGCCGGCAGGAAGGTAACGATGATGGCAATCTGCCCAGCCACGAACTGATTGCGCGCCACGCTGGAGATGAGTAGCCCCATGCCCAAGGCGACCAGCAAGAAGAGGGTCGAGGCGAGCAGCAGGATGGCAAAACTGCCGCGCAGGGGCACGGCAAAGAGCCAAACCGCCAAACCCACCGATAGCAGCATACCGCCCATACCCATAGCGTAGTAAGGAACCAGCTTGCCGAGCAGAATCTCGGCCATTTGTGCCGGGGTTGCCATGAGTGCCTCCATGGTCCCCCGTTCCCACTCCCGGGCCACCACCAAGGCGGTGAGGAGGGCGCCAATCAGAGTCATGATGACCGCAATCAGTCCCGGCACGAGATAGTCTCGACTGCGCAGGGCGGGGTTGAACCAGATCCGATCCTTGCCGTCCACCGGGATGATCAAGGGCTGGCCAGCCGCCAGCGCGCGTTGTTGTAACCAATTCTGCCAGGACCCTTGCAGGTAGCCTTCAGCGATACGGGCATTGTTGGCATCCACGCCGTTGACAAAGACCCCGATGGAGGCGGTATTCCCCTGCAGAATTTGGCGGCTGAAATTGGAACGCAGCCAGACGATACCATCCACCCGTCGTTCCATGAGGGCGGCCTGCGCCTGTTGCATGCTGGGGAACAGTTTCGGCGCAAAATAGAAGGACTGCTGCAGGCCGCCAACAAAGGCGCTGGTTTCTGCCGTTGGCTGGTCCACCACCACCGCCAGGGGAATGTGGCGGGCATCGAGGGACACCCCATAACCGAAGAGAAAGAGCAGGAACACCGGTAGAAAAAAGGCGATGGCGATGGCCGAGGGATCGCGCAGGATCTGCAGGAACTCTTTGCGGATGAGTCCGCGCAGGCGCCGGGAGTTCACGAGGCTCTCCGAATCTGGCTCTCATGGGCTTCAATGAGCTGGATGAAGGCATCTTCCATGCTCGGATCGGGACGCTCCGCGCTCTTGGCCTGCGCCCGTAGCTCGGCGGGGCTGCCCTGCGCGAGGATTTCCCCCAAGGACATCAGGACCAGTCGATCGCAGTATTCCGCCTCGTCCATGAAGTGCGTGGTGATCAGCACCGTCACTCCCTGTGCCGCCAGCGCATTGATGCGTTGCCAGAACTCCCGGCGCGCCAAGGGGTCTACCCCCGAGGTGGGCTCGTCCAAAAACAGGATGGGTGGCTCGTGGAGGAGGGCGCAGGCCAGGGCCAGGCGCTGTTTGATGCCGAGGGGCAGGTCGTCGGCATTGACGGCGCCGTAGGGGGCAAGCTGAAACTCCTCGCGGGCATGGGCGAGGGCCGTGCCCCGTTGTTTGCCGCGCAGGCCATAGGCGGCAGCGAAAAAATGGAGATTCTGGTCGACGCTGAGGTTGCCATAGAGGGCGAATTTTTGCGCCACATAACCGATACGGGCGCGAGCAGCGCTGCTCGCCCGGCGCATGTCGACTCCGGCCACGCGTAGGGTACCGGCAGAGGGTGGCAACAGACCGCAGAGCATGCGAAAGGTGGTGGTTTTGCCGGCGCCGTTGGCCCCCAAAAGACCAAAGATTTCACCACGGCGCACCCTAAAAGTGCTGCTTTTGACCGCTTCAAAGTGCCCAAAGAACTTGCGTAAGCCTTCCACTTCCACCACTGCCTCAGCAGCCTTACCATCGGTGATGGTCGTAGTTGCCGGAGCCGTGTTGACCGTCGCCGTTGTTCCCGAGCCCAAGAGTTCTACAAAGGCGTCCTCAAAGGCTGGTGATACGGGCTCCCACTGCTCGTCGGCGGCAGGTGTCACCGGCTCCGGACCGGTAAGCACGCGGATGCCGTCGGCAACGATCCGCGCATCCCGCAGCCCCGGGCGCCCTTGAAGCGACTCACGCAGGGCGCGGCGCCGCATTTCGGGGTGGCGAACCAAAAAGCAACGCCCGCGCAGAGGATCGGTGAAGCTCTGCGGGTTCCCCTGCTGGAGCAACTTGCCCTCGTGGAGCAGGACAATGGCATTGCAACGCTCCGCCTCATCAAAATACGCGGTGCTCATCAAAACCGTCGTTCCGGTATCGCGCAGGCCTTGGACGATCTCCCAGAGCTCGCGGCGGGCGATGGGATCCACCCCCACAGTGGGCTCGTCGAGAAGCAAGAGCTGAGGTGCACGCAGCAAAGCGCAGGCCAAGCCCAGCTTCTGTTTCATGCCGCCAGAGAGGGCTCCGGCGCGACGCTTGCCAAAGGGCCCCAGGGCAGTGAGTTTCAGGAGCTCCTCTTGGCGGCTGCGTGCCTGCTCCGGCGCAAGCCCCTGCAAGTCGCTGTAGAGATCGAGATTCTCCTGCACCGTGAGGTCTTCATAGAGGCCGAAGCGCTGGGGCATATACCCGATCTTCTCCTGCAGGTCCGTCGTGCCGGTGCTGAGCTCCTGGCCGAAGAGGAATACCTTGCCTTCGCTGGGGCGCAGGAGGCCCGCAGCGAGGCGGATGAGGGTGGTCTTGCCGGCCCCGTCTGGTCCCAGCAGACCCGTCACCTGCCCGGAAGCGAGTTCCAGGTCCAGGCCATCGAGGGCAAGGACCGCATCCTTACCGCGCTGGAAGCGCTTGCACACCCCCGCAAAGCGCAGGGGGCTGGTAGTGGGCGTCTCAGTGGCCACAGGGGTGCTCGGCGAGGGCCTGGGGTTGGTTGTTCTGCAGGGGGATCTGCACCGTTACCGGCATACCCAGGCGCAACGCATGTTGCGGATTGCAGGCATAGACCCGCACTCGGTAGACGAGCTCCGTGCGCAGATCCGTGGTCTGCACGGTCTTCGGGGTAAACTCCGCGGTTGGCGAGATGAAGCCCACCCATCCCGCAAACTGTTTACCGGGAAAGGAGTCGCTCTCGATCTGCGCGCGCATGCCGAGCCGCACCTTGCCCAAGGCCGTCTCCGGCAGATAGGCGCGCACCCAGACCGGATTGTCGAGGGCCAGGGTAAAGGCCGGGGTGGCTGGCGAAACCATATCGCCGGGCTCAACAATGCGGTCCTGGACTACGCCATCTTCCGGCGCGTAGAGCTTGGTGTCCTGTAACTCCCGCTTGGCTAGGGCCAGGGCGGCGCGATCGGCCTGTAACTGCGCGCGGGCGGCGGCAATGTCTTCCTTACGCGGCCCTTTGATGGCGAGAATAAGGGCCTGTTGGCTATGGTCGAGATCGGCGCGCGCCGTCTTCAGGGCGGCAGCGGCATTGTCGGCGCTCTGCTTGGGAACGTACTGTTTGGCGGCCAGGGTTTTTTGCCGTTGCCAGGTAATCTCGGCATTCTGCAGTGTGGCTTGGGCGGCCGCCACCTGGGCCCGGGCGGCAGCGATTTCTTCCGGTCGAGAGCCCGCCAAGAGGCGTGCCACAACCTGCTCCTGGGCCGCTACCGTCGCTTGGTCTCGATCGACGGCATCCTGAAAGCGCGTCGGATCCAACTCCGCCAGCAACTGTCCCTGCTTGATGTGGTCACCCTCTTGCACCAGCAGTTTCTGCACGCGCCCGTTATCGTTGAAAGCCGCTTGCACCTGGCGGATATCGATATTGCCATAGATGGTCAAGGTATGGGGATTGGTGACCGGACGGTGGGTCAACCAGTAGGCCACACCGGCGCCAATGATCAAGAGCAGAAGCAGCAGGAGGAGGCGTTTCTTTTTGCTGGCCATGACAAGCTTCCTTTCTGGTGGTGTCTTCAATGCGTTTGCAGCAGACCGTTCACGGCCTGGAGGTCCTGCAGATCCAGCTGCCCGGCAGCCGCCTTGAGCTGGACTCGGGCCAAGACCTGATGATAGAGGGCGACATTGTAGTCTTGCTCGGCGCGGATGTAGTCCGTGGCCGTCTGCAAGAGATCGATGATGGAACGGGTACCCACCTCATAGCCCTTGCGCGTACCGGTCAGGGAGACTTTAGCCGACTCTACGGTCGCCTTTGCCGCCTGGAGCTGGGACACGCTGTCTTGCAGGTTCAGAAAGGCGGTCTGGGTGTCGAGCCGCACCTGGTCGCGAACGCTGCCCAGGTGGTCCACTTGCGCCACGCTCAGGGCCTGGGCCTTTTGGACGCCGCTGGAAATGCTCCCTCCCTCGTACAAGGGCATGGAGAGGTTCAGGCTCACCCCGGCCTGGTTCTCGTTGAAACCCGGAAAGGGAGTGCCGTGGATATGCTGGGCAACGCCCTGCAGGTCCAGTTTGGGCCAGCGCGCTCGCCTCTGGTACTGGACCTCCTCCTGAGCGGTGCGCAGTTGCGCTTGGGCTTCATGGATGAGGGGTTGGTCCTGCAGGGCCGCTTGTACCCATGCTCCCATGTTGTCTGGATGGGGGCCTTCCGGGGTAAAACTGCGCAGGTCCGCCAGTTGCCCCACGGGAGCGTGGGTAAGGCGCTCCAGACCGCGCTGGGCCACTGCCACTGTATTCTGGGCGCGGATCAGGTCGGACTGGGCCGCATCCAGACGGGCTTGGGCTTCGCGCACGGCAATGATGTCGCCGGTGCCGACCTTGAGAGTGGCTTCGGTTTGTTGGTAGATGCTCTCCAGCAACTGCCGCTGCTTCTCGGCTACCCGCTCCTGGGCCTGGGCCTCGAGCACCTGGAAGTACGCCGTGGCTACCCGCAGAGCCAGTTGCTGCTCGCTGTACAGCAGCGCCGCCGTTTGCGCCTGAATGCGACTGCCGGCCTCACGCAGGGCGACGTAGCTCTGCCCGTTGAAGACGGACTGGGTCAGGGTGACACTGTAACTGTCCGAGTAATACGCTTTGTTCAAATTGAGCCCGGCAAAACCGGAAAAGTGTCCGGTGTTGAAACCTACGCTGGCCCCGACGCCCAAATGCGGCAGAAACGCCGCCCTTGCTGCGGGCCGGTCCTGGAAAGTTGCCTGAAGCTGCGCCCGTGCTTCGGCCAGGGCCGGGTCGCTGCGGTAGGCCTGCTCATAGGCCGAAAGCAGGTCGTCGGCCTGTGCGGCACTGGCGCTGAAGACAAGAAACGCGGCAAGGAATACGGCGCGCGGTCGTATATGCATGGTGGTCCCCAGTGGCATAAGGCTCTTTTTGTTCGTCACATTGGATGTAAACGTCCGAAGTATAGCAGCAGATTGGGCGTGTGCGGCACGAAGTGTAGTCATCTCACTTTCCCGTTCGATCCTGGTGGGCGTAAATCAAGACGGCAAAAAACACCCCTCCCTGCACAAAGCCCAGTAGGGCCTCGATCCCCGCCGACAACATGGCATTGAGGGTGCGCGGTATCCAGTCACCGTTGCCCAAGGTGGTAAAAAATTCAGTTGATATGTACAACGAGAGCAGCAGGTCGTGACCGTTCAGGTGCAGGGCCTGTTGCGCGGCATTTGGCCCACTGTACTGAAACAGATGAAAGACCCCATACAGGTCATAGAGCAGCGCAAAGTACAGTAGCGTTACCACCGTGACTTCGAGATATAAGAAAACGATCTGCAATAGATCCAGATGTAGGGAGCGGCGCGCCCGCGAGACGTAGAACAACATGAGGTCCAGCAGCAAGAAGCGCACCGCCACAATGAAGATCAAGAGTCCAAACAGCAGATCCTCACGTCGTGCCAAAAAACCTTGGGGGTCATCTGCCTTCCACAAGGCAAGCGGCAGGAGGGGGAGCAGTACCAGAGGAATGGCAAAGGGCAATATGGGGATGAGTCGCATGCGTGCCGCGGCCGCTAGCCGGGCTTTTTCTCCCAAAGGTCCCAAACGGCTCACCAGTTCTCACCCCTTACTCTGTACACTATGCCTCAGTTCACGCGGCGTCGAGAGCGGCGGAAAACGCCCGCACTTTCTGGAAGGCCCTCAGTCGCTAGCTCCCAACACGGCGAAGACCGGCTCGGCATCGCCAATGACTTTGGTGGCCATGGCATAGCGCGCAATGCGCACGGTTTCCACCACCTTGGCAGCCGGTATTCTCTGCTGCGCAACTTTGTCGGCCATGGCCTGGATGCAGGCATGACTTGACCCAGCCAAGGCCGCCGCGAGGTAAATCAGCGTGCGCGTTTCATCGTCCAGCGCTCCCTCAGCGGGCATGGCGAAGGCGCGAGAACGCATGTGTTCGTGAATCAGATCGGCATCGGCCGCCACCGACTTTTCGATGGCACTGGGCGCACGGCCCATGGCTTGTCGCATACCGGCAAGGATCTGCTCGGGGCTGGGACGGGAGGTATCGGACATATGGGTATTCTCCTTCAGATAGACTGCTTACGTGCGATTTTCCAAAAACAGGGTGTGGTAGAAGGGCTCCACCGGACCCGAAACCACGTAGGGTGCCACTGCCATAAAGGCGTGTTGGAAGCGTGGGTCGAGATGGGAATTTTCATGATCCCAAACTGATTCCCATACCCCGTGCATCAGGTAGTTGCGCAACGACCCATAGGGCTCAGTATTGACCAGAATCTCGGTGCTCACCGCCTTGCGATAATCGCGATTGTCGCGGCTACCAGCTTGGCCCGCGCCATTAGGATCATCCTTGGGCTCAAAGGTGTTTTGGGCTACTTTCAGGAGCGGTCCGACCTTAGCCTCCAGCTCGGTATGCAGTGTGTCGGGAACTATCACGTGATTGATGACGGTGACGAGTTTCTGCTGTGGCGTATCGTCCTGCTGCGTAAGGAACTGGGTAATCGAGGTTGGCGCATCGTAAATCGCATGACGATCACCAGCGATGAGCGTTGCATAGACCCCCGTCAGCGGCGTGAATTCCAGAGACTCTGACGCGCCGGGAGGCGTGAATTGGACATGCGGGGCGAGACGATTTTGCACCCAAGCATCCAGGTCGGCACGGGGCATTGCGGCGGCATTGGCAAAGCGCAGGAGTAACACATTGGCATAGGGTAAACGCCCTTCCGCTGCCGATTTGGCGCTGGCCTCGGCCAAGATGCCCTTAAAGACTGGCGGGTAGTTCTTGACCATGGTGGACTCTCCCTGCATCTGCTTGAGGGTAGCACCCAGAAAGCCTGTCCGTCCTTGCAACTCTTTGCTCAGTACGGTTACGGCTTGTAGTACAGCCTGCTGTTGCGGCGGTGTTACGCGAAACTCCACCACATAGCTCTGGGGAAAGGCGGCGTAACCCGTATCCACGGCTTCCGCCGTGGTGCCGTGGCCCAACATCGGAGATAGCAAGGCGACAGCTCCGACGCTGGCACTCGTCAACAAAAAGCCTCTTCTATTCATCGTCTACTCCTCCCAATTCTGTTGCTAAGTCTAAGACGTATGAGGCGTACAAAAGATGCATACAACGAGGGTGGCTCTGCTGAGATTTTCGGAGGGGGCGGGCCTAACCCTGTCTGGGCCAGTCAGGGAACTGGGGGAACGCGGCAACAAACCTGGCCGGTATTGGGATCAAAACGCACTCCGCAATGCCTTAGCAAGGCTTCCCGTAGGCGTTGGCGAGCGCGTTGGATTCGGGATTTGACAGCGGGCAGGGTCAAGCCCTCCTGCGTCGCGAATTCGGCTTGGGGAATGCCTTCCAGATCGCAACGCAGCAGGATGTTGCGGTCCTTCTCCGACAACTGGGCGAGAGCCGTGGGCAGGCAGCGCGCGAGTTCTTCCATAGGGGCGGCTTCTATCGAATCATCCGGCACTTCCTCGGAGAGCTCGTTGTACGGTCGCAAGCGTCGCTGGTAATCGATGGCGAGGTTGCGCGCCACCCGAAAGAGCCAGGCGCGGGCATTGTCCACCTGGCAGAAGGCCCCGCCCTGACGGAGCAAACGGAGGAACAGATCGTGGAGCAGATCGTCGCAGTCTCCGGGATCGGCCATGCCCTGCAATTGCCGGCGCAGGAAACGCCGAAGCTCCGCTTCGGCCGCTTCCCAGGCGCGCAGAGCGCAAGGAATAAGGTGGGGCGCAGCGCCGTCTTCCGCTATTACCGATTCCTCGAGCACGTGCGTACCTCCTCACCGTTCGATGAGCTTGCTAGCTAGTCCGCAGAGTATACCGCCAACCGCGTCCCGAAAAGTTCTAACC